>CAJUHY010000050.1 GCA_910585895.1 uncultured Lachnospiraceae bacterium | reverse complement strand
TACGGGGAGATTTTATTTTGTCAAAGTTCAATTTTCATTCTCTATAGGAATGCTTTCTTCTGTATTCCACATCAGAGCAAATACTCCCCTGTGGTAATCTATGCAAAACCATGCGCTGCATTCATGTGGCCACGGATGTCCGCAGGTATGGTTTGGCATCTTGTATTATCCTGCCCGCAATTCACCATCCCGCATCCGCAGCGCCTCATCAGCCGCCTCTGCCACTTCCATATCATGCGTAACGATGATGACGCAGTACCCTTTCTCATGCGCAAGGCTACATAAAATATCAATGATATTCTGTGTGTTCGCGCCGTCAAGGTTTCCGGTCGGCTCATCGCCCAGTATGATTTTTGCATTCGAGGCAAGGCTCCTGGCTATCGCCACGCGCTGCCGCTCGCCGCCGGAAAGCTTGGAGGGGAAACGCCCCATCTGTTCCCTGGTGATTCCCACGCCCTCAAGCAGCGCCTCCGCCCTAGGTTTGGCATCCTTGGGGTTTATCCCGCACAGTTCCATAGGGAAGCAGACATTTTCCATCACCGTCATCAGCGGGAACAGGTGGAATGCCTGGAATATCATGGAAATGCTCTCGCGGCGGTAGCGGTCAAGGTCAAGCCCCGCCAGGCTGTCGCCGTCAAAGGCAACCTCCCCCTCCGTGGGCAGGTCGAGCCCTGCCAGCAGGGAGAGCAGCGTGGACTTCCCGGAGCCGGAGGGACCTACGATGGCGTAGACCTTCCCCTCTTCAAATACATGGGAAATCCCGCAAACCGCAGCCCTCTGCGCGTTCTTGTATTGATACGTTACATTTTCCAAAGTCAAAACTGACATATCCTCACTCCTTTACCTGTAAAAGTTCCATTATCCTGTGCCTGGTTATCTGTACCGCTGCTGCCACAGCCCCGCAGATGCAAGCCAGCAAATATAAGGCCCAACATACGGCAAGCGTCTGGATGCTCCTGACAAACAGCCCGGAATCAAACATAAAAAGGATTCCTGCCACTAAGGCAACCCCGGCAATGCACAAAATAACCTGTTCCAACACCAGCATACATCGGGCGCGTTTCTTGGTGACGCCCAAGACACGCAGGAATGCCGCTTCCTTTGCCGACTGCATAACGACCAGACCGGCGGCAAAAAGTTCCATGAGCACGGCGGCAGCCACGGCAATGGGAAACAGCAGGACCAGGAGGTCGCGGATGCGGCGTATGTTTTCAAGCCCTGATGAATCCACATAGAAATACGCCCGCGGCGCATATTCCATCCCCTGCTTCTTCTGCTCATCCAGCAGGAGGTTCAGGTCATCCAGCCTTTCGTTGTCTGCCAGCTTAAATTCGCAGTATCCCACCGGAAATGGCTGCCCATAGAGTTCTTCCGCCGCATTGTTTGCAGCTGTGAAAATACCGGCGTTGAACTCCTCCGCCCTGGATTCCAGTATGCCTATGACTTTATATTCCCTGCTCGCTTTTAATGCCGCTGACTGCAATGCTTCTTCCTCTTCGTACAGGTCCTTCATAAAAGTGTACAGGTTATTCGTCAACAAAGCAACCTTACCGCCAGGAGCGAGACCCAGTTCCTTTGCGAATGTCTTCCCTACCAGGCACACGGCGTCATCACCCTCCAAGGCAGAACTGTCATACCCTTCAGCATATTTAACCGTATAATCCCCCTGCAGATAACGGTCTATGTCATCTGTCAGTGTCATGCTTCTGCTGACCCCCATGCCGTTGACGCATACATCCATTTTCCCATAATAATAGAAATCTTCGGTCAGACCAGAATCGGACAGTTTGTTAACCGCCAAGGAGGAAAACGCTGATGCGCTGCCTCTGACGTCCATCTCACGGAAAACATCCTGATAATTTAGCCTTGCCAATGCGAGCGACCCAATGCCGCAGGCCAGCGCGGCCGCCATGACAAGGGACACTGCCGTTTTCGCACTGCCGCGCCGCATATGGCGCAGGACATAGGAAGCCACATGGCAAAGAGCGCCGTACTTTCCCCGCCCGGACACCGCCACGCCACCGGCAGCGCACAGCTTCCCTATATCCAGTTCCTCCATGGCAGGGACAGCCCCTGCAGGAGCCGCCTCTCTACTGCCATCATTTCTCCGCGCCGGTCCTTCCTGCAGCAGCTCCAATGGCTGGGCCTTTTTCATGCCTGATAAGAAAAACAGCGTAACAAAGGAGACAAACGCAAGTTCAAAAACCAGGCACAGGGCAACTGCGCCAAGGGGCAGTTCTGCATTGGGGGCATAACCCTCCGGGGCAATGGCTGACATGTCCGCAAGCGCTTTTGCCGCTGTCCCCGAGGTATAGAGGAGCCCTGCCATACCGCCAAGAGGCACCGCAAACAAGGAGAGGATGGCAAGGGGCAGTATGACCGCTTTCCCGGCTTTCTTTCCTGGGACCCCTAGAGTCCGCATGATGGCATACGACTGCCTGTTCCTGCCAACATAAAGGTATACGGCAAGAAGCAATGCCAGCGCTGCCCCCATGCCATACAGCGCCGCCGTCAGGAGAGCCGTCCGTCTGCCGGTCTCAAAGCTGCTTTCTACGTTCGCCCAGCCTCCGTCTGAGAAACGCAGCCCGAAGCCCATCTCCGCCGCCAGCGGTTCCGCCGCTTCCCAAAACGCCTCTATGTCATGGGCATCCTCGACATAGACGCTGATTTCCCCCGCCACATGTTCGTAGTCGGACAGGTCCTTGACCGGAAGCAGTCCAGCCGGCACAAATACCGCGCTAGGTGAGTATGACCAATCACCTTCTGACACACGCGTTTCCATATCATCGACAAAACGATAGGAACCGACAATCTCAAGTTCCGTCTCGGAGCCAAAGCCTGAAATGCGCTTTTCGCTTCCTATCGTCCTCGCACCCCACAGACCATCTTGACGCAGCAGCCTGTCCCCGAGTGTAATGCTGACCCTATCCCCGACAGACAAGTTGTTTGCTTCCAAAAACAATTCATTCACAACACAAACGTCCGTATCTCCTTCTATCAGCGGGCGTCCTTGGACTATCACCATGCTGCGCTCGTTCAGGCGCGGTATGGAACGCATATCCGCCGTGTAGACGATGTCATAGGTATACAGGTCCTGCTTATACGCTTCAATTACCTTTTTCTGTTGGGCGAATTCATCGGTCTCCAGGTAGTCCGCGCCCAACCCATCCAGATTGAAAACCCCTCCTTCACCAGAGGGAGGTATTTGCAGACTACGCCCATTCTCTTCATTGTAATTTCCTATAACCAGGCATCTGGTTCCCTCTTTCAGCCCATCATAAAACGACCTCGGCATATTGTTGGGAAAATACTCTCCATACTCATCCGTCTCTTCTGTAGTTCCCGTTATGATTTCCAGCGGTTTCCCAGATTCAAGCGCTATGTCGCCGGCAAGCACTTTAGCATCATCAAATTTCAACGTCAAAAAGCATTGGCTGTCCAGTTCCTCATAGCCGAGATAGCTGCCTTCCAACGCAAATTCCCCCATACAATAAACGCCGTATCCATTATCTGTCATGCGCTGATAATCCCCTATCAGACCAGCCGTCATATACCGCATATCTGCCAGAGTAACACCCGGCAATGACAGGAACTCTTCCATCTTGCCATCTTTCGGCCATGGCTTGGAATCTGGACTAAAGCTCATTGACCTACTTTCATCTATTTTATAAACTGTTTCTGGCAAAGTATTGTCCAAGGCAGCGACGCCATGGTAAAAACTCTCCGCTCTTTTGGTCTCCCGCATAGTAACCGCATAGTCCGTAACGCGCGAGAACAGGGAAAACGAAGCTGCCACTATTAAAAGAAAGGTCAGCAACGTTTTTAAGGGGGAACGTATCATTGTTTTCAATGCCATAGATTTTCTCATTACCGTACCTCCTGACGAATATTTCCCTCTACCATCTTTGCGACTATTTGGGAAAGCCCGCCCAAACTATAGAATTGCGGGTCGTCGTACTCATCCATGCCAAATTGAATATCATATCTCCTCTCCAGCATATATGCCAGATAATTCAGTTCCCGGGGACCAAGCAAGCTATATAAGCCAAAAAAGGTATCATTTCCATATTCATCTTCCAGCGCGAAATCTTCCGGCACTTCAAATCTGGTATGCAGAAGTTCTTCTATTTCTTTCCTGACCTCCTTTGGCGCAACAGCCACATTTTTTTCATCATTCATTTTAATCTCCTCCCTGAAAAATTTATAAAACAGCCTGGACGCTCTTGGGAGTCAGTTTCTGCAGCAGCACATCAAAGAGCTTATCACAATGCTCTGCCTCCCAGCCGTTAAAGACCGGAATGGGGCTGTCCGCAAACCCTCTCTCTACTGCTTCTGAAACACTTTCCCGATAGATACTGTTGGTAACGATGCGGCCGCGTTCTTCTGAATCATTGATATCAATCATCAGGTTAGACATGTGAAAAGCATCCACCTCTGCACCAAATTTGTATTGGAATGATGCGGACACCTCCTCCAGATTCTGTGCAGTACCAGGCATATAAAACGTGCACATCACAAGAGCATCTGGTATAACCGCCTGAAAAACCTGATGATGCAGGATGCCAAAGCCCCTTGTGAACTGATCGTTGTAATTCTGCGTTGCTCCCGGTATGGTAATCAAAAATAAATCTGGCTGTTCTTCCCTGGCCATCTCATTCATCCAGCGATTAAAACAAATAATCTTATCCACGGCATCTACGTCTTTGCGAAGCATAAACCCCGGAAAAGAATGAAATCCAAACATCTCACAGCCATCCCGGGAACCAATCTGGGACACGCGGTAGCCTTCCTGCAGAAACCGTTCCCGCAAAGATAAGGAAACTTCAAATTTATCAGTCTTTTCCCACCAGCCTGCCACAATCACCACTGGTATATCCAAGGGTTTTAAAAACGGATATTTTTCCGTTGTTTTCATCAGCCCATATGCTTCAAGATTCTTATGCTCAGAAAAATCTGTAAACTTACATGATAACCCTTTCTGGAAACAAGCCTCTTTTATTTTCTTATAGTTTATATCCGAAAACCGGGCGGCACAAATAACTTCTGATAATTGCGGAATCAATTCCACTATCTCATTTGCCAGCCGATTCTCCACTTCCTCGTCAATTACCTCAAACGCCGGAATATAAAGACTGTCAAACTCTTCCGTCACTTCACTGACCGACTCATAAACCGGCAAGATAACCTCACTGTTTCCCAGTATTCTATGCTTCCCAGACAGCCCCCAGCCCCCCGGCGAGACAAGCGCCGTAATCTGATAGCGCGGCTCAAGCAGTCCTGCATGACGGATGACAGGCTCACAGTCGTATCCAAAAGGAAACACAAGCAAACGCATAACGTTACACCCCCTCCATGATTTCATCATAAGAAACGCCGAACTCCCTCATCCAAAGGTAATCCCGGAACACATCCTCTACCTGAACACGTACCCCGCTGCATTGGGAACGCCGCAGTTCTGCAGACAGTTCCCCACAGTTATCACTATTTCTGCAGCAAAGCATACAGTGCCGGAAAGCCCAGCAATTTTTACAGTCCTCAGACGTAGTCTGGGCAACATTCAGAATCTTGTCAACCTTTTGCAAATCAAAGCCATCCCAGAGATTGCCGATATTCATTATCTGCGATGTTTCACTGACCCGCTCGCAAGGATACAGATTACCATCCACGCTTACAAACAGCCGCCGCTCCCCTGCAATGCAAGGTCCTCCCGGCGCTACTACATCAGGAAGCAGTCTCGCCGGTTTCATTCTCAACTGCAAGCGTCTAATATTGTCAGATAACGTTACATATGACATGCGAGAGGCACTCTCTTTGTCATATACGCCACGAAACGCCAGGTAATTTTTAAACATGAATATTCTGTCCTGCTGCAAAAAAATCTCACTGGGCACAGTCTTTTCCACCGAATATTCATCATCAATAAGCGTAGACGTCACATGAGCGCTGCAAAAAGGTTCCTCTTTACTAAACAGCTGATGCAGCGACTCACAAGAATATCTGGGGTCTACCACTACGTTAAAGGAAAATTTAAAATCAGGGCATTCCTCCCTTACCGCTTTGAGGTTTTTACAGATTACTGCAAAACTCCCCCGACCACTGTCTGCAAACCTCCGGGACCTATCATGTGTTTCCGGCGTTCCATCCAAACTGATAGTCGTCAGAAAATTGTGCTCAGAGAAGAAACGTGCAATATCCGGCGTGAGCAGAGAGGCATTGGTGGTAATGGCAAACGTTAATTTCTTGCCATATAATTTTTTCTCTGCATAGGCTACTACTCTCTGAATCAGCGGAAATTCCAACAAGGGTTCTCCACCATAAAATGCAATGGCTGGCTGCTGCTGATTTCCGCAGCGGGCAGCAAAAAAATCCACTGCCGCCAAGGCTGTTTCTAGAGACATCCGTTTGGAGGAATGAGTTCGCTGGAGCTCAAAATCTCCTGCACAGTAAACACAGTAAGAACATCGGAAGTTACACTGCTGGGTTAACTGCAAAGCCATCTGGTTAATATTCTCATTTAAATGGTAATCCACAAAATCGCTGCTGCTATGACGAATTTCCTTGGGATGTTTTGCAGACAGAAATCCCTGCTCACGCAGGATAGCAAGATTCTGTTTTACATTCTCATCCGCCGGTACCTGCCGGAAATCATCACTCTGTTCCACTTCTTTCAGATACTGATATGTATTCTCATCCACCTCCGCAAACATATTCGTATTGACATCATACAAATAGTTGCAAAATGGCGTTCTTAGCATATGGATAAACGGTTTTCCCTCTGGCATCCTCATTCCCCTCCTTCCAATGGTTCAAAAAACGGCTGCGCATCCATTTTACTCCCGCCTGGCTCACACGGTTTTGCAAAAGTAAACTCCCACTGCATCTGTTTCAATTCCGGGTCATGAATCTTTTCTAAGAATACACGAGAGGCTTCTTTCTCCCAGCCGGAAAATGCTGGTTTGACAGCCAGAACAGCTTCAATATGATGACAATCAACCTGCCTGAATTGAATGTGTGCCAGACATCTGGATACTTCCTCATTGGTATATTCCGCCAGACTCCTTAACACACCTGCACTCACTTTCCGCCCCGAGGCAGTGGTGATAAAACTGCATTTTCTTCCCCGATTCAGACGCAGCACTGGAGCTGTCTGCCCGCAGGGACAGGAAATATCCAGCAACGCTCCTCTGTCACCCGTTTCCAAACGAATCAGCGGCATTGCCGTGTTCTGCAGAGAAGTGATATAGATGTCTCCCTCCTCATTCCTGACAGACTTGCCATCCCGAATAATTTCGACAGCTGCATTCTCGGGGAAAATATGCAGATGCCCATGGGTACAGGAAGCCGCCACAGCCCCCGCTGCTTCCGTGATATATACATTACCTGTCTGCACCTGAAAGGCTTCTCTAATCATTGTTTCCGTTTGCGCATCAAGCATTTCACCGCACAACTCTATATAGCGCAGACCAGGTGGCGGCGACTGCTCCTTTGCCTCCATGCTTTCTGCCATCATCAATGCAACGCTTGGCGGAAGGCACATCCAGTCCGGGTTAAACTCATTAATAGTGTCCAAACACCACTGCAGCCTATCCGCCGACAGGTCCCGCATAGTAAATGACAGTATTTTCCCATCCCGGTTCAGACGTTTAGGCATATCATCCATTATCTTATTGCCCGCATACTCCGCAGTACGGAACACACAGCATTTATCATCTGCCGTGATATGAAAGCGCTCTTTTCTGTACTCCCACAAGCCTGTCTGGGAATTAACCTCATCCCTACTGTCCCAATAGACCTCCATAGGGCTTCCTGATATTCCGAAACTCCGTTTCATCAGCAAATATTCAATATCCGGATGCCGCTGATACCTGCCGCCAAGAAAACGGCTGCGTTCTCGCTGAACTGTCTGCCTGGTCAGAAACGGAAATTCCGCCAATTCATAATTATCCTTTTGTCCCTCACGCGCAGAAAAATATTTCTGGTAATACTCTGTCTCATTGGCTGCATGTATCAGAATATCTCCCATCACCATATCTTCCTGCTGTCTTTCCGTATTCATCTAATCACCCCTTCATTTTTTATCTTTTATTTATATAGTAAGCTTCAGCAAAGCATTATTTTATGACAGCATATCCACCATAACCTCATATACCTTGCTGTCTTTCATCCCCCCTGCCCACAAAACCTGCCCATCCGCCTCGGCAGCCGCTGTACGCA
Source organism: uncultured Lachnospiraceae bacterium (assembly GCA_910585895.1). GTDB lineage: Bacteria > Bacillota > Clostridia > Lachnospirales > Lachnospiraceae > Petralouisia. The sequence goes on along the minus strand of CAJUHY010000050.1, from coordinate 10,960 downwards.
CCTCATCGCTTTCCTCACCGTAAATCCACAGGCTGACATTCCCATACCTGTCAGGAGGTATATAGGAAACAATGCCCACCAAAATGATTTCACAGGAGAAATACCATGCCATACGCGCGATGAACAAATCCAAATCCTCAGATTCCGGCAAAGCAGTCTCCTCCCAGGGACGGATACCCGGCAGATTTGTCGCTGCCCGGGTATGATAATCATCCCGTCTCAAACATTCCATCAACACTTTTATAAGATGAGACAATTGCCCGGCAGAAAACCCGCTCAGCAAAACGACAGGAATTTCCACCGGGGGACAGGGACAAAGTTCGCTGTCTCGTACAGGCGGCTGATTTCGAGCATTTTCTGTAAGTAAATTCCATATCTGATTCCTATCCAACGCTGCATTATTTTTGAGATGGGAAAGTATTTTAGCCGTAACCAACGGCGCAGCATAGCTGTTGGATATTGGCGTTTCCATCCCCATCCCCTCTATCGCCACTTGATGCTTAGAGGAAGCCTGAAAATAAATTCTCGTCAGCGAATCATAGAAATATGTGTATTCATCATCCGTAAGTTGTGGATGGCACTTGACGCCAATAACACCAGGCAAATACGCAGGATATGTAACAATACCCCGATTACCGGCAGCCGCTATCAGAAATCTGTCCGATTCCAACAGGCAATGTACCGCCTCCTCCAGCCTGGCAAAATCCTCAAACGCATAGGTGCCAACACTAAGATGAATCAGTCGGATATCCATAGTAATACATAACGCAAAAGCTTTCAGTAATCTGCCGATATTGCCTCTTTGAGTATCACCCTGTAAAATCTGTATACTGAACACATCCACGCCTTCCAGCCCCACATACCGCTGCACAATCCGGGCGCACATGGACCCATGACTGAATGGCGAAACTGTATGTTCCTCCAAAACAGAGACCGACAAATCATCGCCAACCAAAAAGCTTCCTGCCAGCGGACAAGCCTCAGGATGGACGCCATCATCTAAAATTGCCATACGGATATTTTTATCTGACATACAAAATCATTCCCCTCTGAAACAGTCATCCTCTTACTGTACATCCTTGTATTTTTCAGCCTGCAAACGGTACATGTGCGCATAGGTTCCATCTGCTTCCAGCAATTCCTCATGTCTTCCCATTTCCGCCAGATAACCATTGTCCAGAACAAGGATTACGTCACATAAATGCACATTGGACAACCTGTGTGAAATAAGAACCGCACCCTTTCCTGCGTACAACGCCTGAAACATAGAAAACACCTCGTCTTCCGACTGCGCATCCAATGCTGCTGAAGGCTCATCTAAGATATAAATATCCGCCTCACGGAAGAATGCCCGGGCAATCGCCATCTTCTGCCACTGCCCGCCAGATAATTCCTGTCCGCTGTCATCGTACCTTCTCGTCAGATAGGTGTCCACACCCTTAGGAAACTGAGCAGTAAATCCATCTGCCCCGCTCTTCTTAAGGGCAGCCATGACCCTTTCTGAATCACCTGCCTTACGGACATCAGACAACGAAACTGATTCGCTGACCGTAAAAGCATAATTACTGTAATCCTGAAAAACTGTGCTGAAACGGCTGCGCAGACTTTCTAGTGTATATTCCCGGATATCTTTGCCGTCCATAAGAATCTGTCCTTCTACCGGGTCATAAAAACGGAGCAGAAGTTTGACAATCGTAGTCTTACCGCTTCCGTTTACCCCTACCAGGGCAACTTTCTGCCGGCTCTGGAAAACAAAACTTACATTCTTCAAAATCCATGGCAGAGTATCCCCATACCGAAAACTAACATTTTTAAATTCTATGGTAAAAGACGGTTCCGTAAGCTTATGTTCGCCATCTGTCTGTATATTACTCTGCAGTCTCAGAAACTTCCTGTAATTCTGTATGCGCATCTTACCGTCCGCCAGCTGCGTATAACTATAAATCACCATATACATGCTGCCTAAAACCTGTGTCATTATCCCTTGCAGAAAAGAATAATCTCCAATGGTATATCTGCCCTGAACAACTGACAGCCCCAGCAAAAAAAGAAAAACTGCTGCAGCAATTTCAGGAAGCGCTGAGAGCAGGATTAAAAGCCGCGTATAACGCAATGAAATCCTTCTCTTTTTAGAAAACAATACTTCCCAGATGCTGAGAAACTTCCCACTGATAAAAGGAAAAAGATTATATATCCTCACATCCTTGGCAAATTCCCGCTCCAGCAGCACATCCGAGGCATACTGCATTTTCCGTTCCTCACCCATATACTGTCTCTGAAAACCATATACTGCTTCGACCTGTTTCAGTTGGACAACTGTACAAGGTATCACTGAGAGGACAAACACAAAGGGCAGGACTGGACTGAATGGGAACAGACATACAAAAGCAATAATAAACTGAACAAGATACCGAATGAATTCCATTGCCTGAAAAGCAGAATTTGTAATAAGTGGACTGTTCCTCTTAGCATCATTTACCTCATTGTAAAATGATGCCGAATCAAAAAACGATAAATCCAGCTCCGCCGCTTTCTTCATGATGCGGTGTTTCGTCACAGTGTCCATCCTGTCACGATGCAGCCCTGTATAGTAAGTGCTCAGTGTGCCAATCCCTTTACTGAGAATATTGAAACCTAACAGCAGCAATGAAAAGATTAAATATGACCATATCAGCATATCCGGCGATGACGCCTCTGAACTGACTCCGGCAAGAAGATTAATAAGAAGCCTGGTAAGCGTGATAACTGCAAACGGAACCGCCAGGGAGACAATATTTATCAGAATGCGAATGATAAAATACTGTCTGGATGTCCTCCACAATATTCCGATACAGTAACCGATTATCTGAAAAAATTCCCCTATGCCCCTTATTGTTTTCTTCATAATCCCTCTCTGTCTCTTCTAATTTTCATTCTTCAACTCCCCCTCATCCTTATAAATTTCAAGTTCCGTAATCGGTTCTGTTATTTCCAAAACTTCGCCCATAAATTCGCCATCAATATATAAGCCATAACCGCCGTCTCTTTCTAGCAAATAGGACGTTTCGGGATTGGGATAACCAAATGTGCCAGGAACTTCCTCCGAATATAAAGATTCTACAACAACCGAAACTGACATCAGAAACAGCAGACACGAGAATGCCGCCATGAAAAACCCCTTTCGCCTTTTGCTTTGCCAATGGTTGCCCCATATACAATAGAATCTCTGCTTTACGGCTTTGCCCTTCTGTGCGGCAAATGTAATCATCAGCGGCGTCTTCTCCGCTCCTCCCGCTTTTATCGATTTGAGGATACATTCCATATACCCAATCTTCTCCGCCTCACTGAAGCCGGCTGCCAGAACGCTGTCCACCCTAATCTCCAATACCTGCACAACCAACCTCTCGAACAGGTAAACGGCTGGATTCCACCAGTAGATTGTACAAAGAAACTCGCATAAAATTCTCACCAGCATATCACGATGGTAATAGTGCAGCATCTCGTGCCTTAATATAAAATAAATCTCCCCTTGCGAATAATTAGTTACCGGCATCAGTATCTGTGGATGAACCACACCGAAAACTGCCGGTGTCCGAATGCCCGGAACTAACAGGACTTTAAACTTCTTCCTCTTCCCATAATCCCTGTTTATCTCACTGATAACAGTATCCATATTATGTTCATAATAGTTAGGACACCTGCGAATCATATGTATAAAATACAAATACTCCCCTACTCGCAAACAGCAATTACATATTACACCTGCTATCCATACAAACAGCAATACCTGCCCGATAGTCACCGCAGATGCTCCACTGTTTATCTCTATAAATAAGAAATCACGTACACTGGTCATAAAATGTCTGCTGTAAAACGTTGTCGTAAAGCCAAATTCAACTGGAAGCAGCATCCGCACCGGAATCGCCGCCAGCAAGATACAGATATACCTCCCCACTGTCTTAAAGGTAAACTCACCTTTAAGAATGACCCATGCCAAAATTGTCAGCAGGGTGCTGCTTGTCAGGCAGGACAGCACGGAACCTAGTGTTACTGTCATGCAAATCTCCCCCTCCTTACTGAGATTTTCTCTCCTGTATAAACTTCTCCAGTTCCTCAATCAATTCTCTATCATTGTCTACACTGTCAAACAAGGCGCTGAGGAACCCCATCTTCGCTATTGATTTGCCAAAAGGAAAAATCTCCGTCGTCATATAACTTACCGCGTACTCCTCCGGAGTAATGAGCGGTGCATAACTTCTTGAGAGCACCGTCCCGCTCTGAACGATTTTGGCAACCTCTATAAATTCCCTCTTAAGCAGCTTTTTCAACACAGCCTGCACCGTATTGATACTGAGCCCCGGCTGCCTTTCGGGAATCTCCGAAGCAATTAACGGTCTCCCCTCTGCCCAAAGTACATTCATAACATCTAACTCACGTTTACTCAATGCGATTTCAGCTTTCTTCTTCAAATCTTTCTCTCCTTACTACTAACAATTATTTGCTTAGAATTTTAATCTATATGAATATTATGGTATCGTACATTTTGCATAGTGTCAATACTTTTTTATCATCCTATTATGTTGAATGTATAAAAATACATTTACATTTATGATTTGCTTTTTATTCAGCCAGCATAATTCTGCATTTGTCCCTATAACAAGCTATGCCATATTTGAGTACTTTTTCGATGTCCTCATCATAAAAAGCATCCCCATACTGCCTCTTTTCTATCTGTCCTAATGCTTCCTCACACGCTGCATCCAGGTTGCCGTCCCGCGCATATTTCACCTCAATGACAATGCCCAGCGGCTCCTCACCATCAGCAACTTCCACCAGGATATCCGCATACCCCTGACCGGCTTCCCGGTTGGATGACACACCCCAATTCCCCTTGAAAGCCAAAAGCCCCAGCAGCATACCATGGTAAAAATTTTCCTTTAGTTCCCTCCTGGCAAAGGTATCACGGATACTGATAGTCTTCTTCAAATATTTACGCAGCTGCCTTTGTGCCTCCTCGGCATTGCCCTCCTGCAGAGCATAGCATAAGACATCCAAAGTCTCTCCATCCTGCTTGGCATCTTCCTTAAACATTTCCATAATCTGCCTGATAAATATCTCCCGCACTTCCAAATTAGGGATGGCGAGCTGAAAACTGCGCCCCTCCCCCCTTCCACGCTGGGTCAGATAACCGGTGGTAAACAACACGCTCCAGATATTGTCTATTGAACGATACATATCCTGGTAAGTTATTTCCTGATAGATTTCTTTGGTGACAATCTCCCCGGCAATCAAACTCTCAATCTCATACTTTAGTGTTTTGCTGCCTCCCGCCTCTCGGATGAAACGATTGACCACATCATTGCCGCTGCTGTTTGCCCAGTAATTCTCTGGGCGAGCATCTGAATCTGCCCGTAGCAATGCACAATAGTTAATGACATCCCAGGGGCAGTATACCTCCACATCGCCAAACCGATAGCCGTCATACCACTCTTTTGCCACACTATATTTATCATCTAGCCCATAATAAGCTAAAAGTTCCTTTACCTCCATGTCAGTAAAACCAAAACTCTCATCCTGGCGCACATCTGTAATTGTCAGCACATTCAGATTGTTCAGCACTGTGAATATGCTTTCTTTGGAGATTCTCATACATCCGGTCAGCACTGCCAGCCGTATGCTTGAATTAGTCTTTAATGACTGATGGAATAGGCTGCGGATAAGAACCACCATCTCCTCGTAATATCCCTGAACATGTGCCCTTGCTAAAGGTACATCATATTCATCTATCAGGATTACGACTTTTCTGTTATAATGCTTCTCCAAAAGCCGCGACATCAGAGCTATACTGCCGCAAAAGACAGATTTATCCATTTTCGTATTCAGCAATTGTGAAAACGCTCGTTTCTCATCCTCTGCAAGATTTTCACTGTCTAAAAGATAGCGATGATTGCCAGCCTCCCGCCACACCATCATGGCTGCCATTGCAAACGCTGTCTCAAAGGACTCCGCATCAATATCCTTCAACGTCAATGAAATTACAGGATATTTGCCCATATATTCCTTGCACAGTTCAGAATCCTCCAAGATTTCCAAACCCTGAAACAGTTCCTTGTCCCCCTTCGGTTCAAAAAAATATTTGAGCATACTCATATTTAAAGACTTCCCAAAACGCCTGGGGCGCGTAAACAGCGTAACCTCCACGGGATTCTGCAGCAGTTCACGAATCATCCCGGTCTTATCGACATAATAAAATCTATTTTTTCTCAGTTTCTCAAAATCCTCAATCCCGATAGGAAGTTTCTTTAAAGTGGTATCCATGCAAATCACACTCCTTTTCTATGCGCATCATCATGGCTTCTGCAGATGAATCAAGATATGCGTAACCACACCCTCTTGTCCATTCCGCGAAATCGAGACATCGAAAATTGCCATCTCGGCGTTGGCCTGCTTTTCTTCTGTCCCCAGATATTCTACCGGCTGCTGATACTGATACTGGGAAATGTAGTTTTGGTATCTCTCCCGGAATCCTGCGAAATTACGGTTCTCCACATACACAAGAATATAATTATTAATTAACCCCCAAGTATCATACAAAAACAGCTTATCGATATGTTCTGAAATATAGTTTTTATCTACAGACGATAAGGTCAGGGCTTCAATCACCGCCAGCGGCTGCTGCCTTACATCTTTAATCAGCAAATCAAGTTCTCCTGCCGCTTTTTGGTTGGCGGAACGTCCATTTAACGTCTGGTCATCTACGATATACTTTTTACTGACAGAAAGCATATCCCTGAAATAAGTGTTCCTGTCGTTCTCTTTGCCTTTTGAAATCTGCAGGGAGTTTCCCTGAATCTTTGCGCCGCATTCCACGATGGCTTCTTCCAGTTCACGGTAATTCCTCCTGCTGTGCTCCTCGCTTAACATACGTTTCACGGACGGATAGTCCACCTCTTTGTTCTGCATACAGAAATGAATAATCGACTGGATGTCCGTCTCGTTCTCCACAATCCCCAGAATAGCCTTAATCGGTATCTTCTTGCGGAAAACTGTAGAAAAATATTCGTTCTCCCCAGAACTTAGGTAGATGAGCAAGGTCTGGTAATTTATATCTTCTGAATCATCACCTTCTTTGTATACAATATATTCTTCTGCCGTCAGATTCAGCTCCCTGTTAATTCTCAGAAGGTTATCCCTGATTTCGCTCAAATATTCTTTGGGCGGATAAATATCACCATTCGCACTCTTTACATAAATCTCCATCCGCCTGTCGTGCATACGCACTAAGGCGGAAATATTGCCTTCCCTGGCGCGCAGAATCATGCCGGTCAGCCATATCTTATCCCGGTCCAGGTCATCGCGCATCTTAATCATCAGTTTGTGCAGCACATTGTTCGGCAGATAGGCATACTGCATATTATATTCCAGGCAATCCCCCATGAGAAACGTTTCCGCATCTTCATGCTGGTTCTTATCGCACATCATGGGGATGAATTCATTATCGTTATCTACGGCATAAGAAATCTCAAACCGCCGCAGCACGCCCAGGATATAGGGCACCTCAATCACATCATATGTAATTTTTTCCACTGACTTCGGCGGGTTTTTCAGTAATTTCACAATATCATTTATGGCAATCAGCCCATTTCTGGCATACACGTTACCGTTAAACAGTATGATATAGATGGCATTCGTTATCCAGATAGGGCGCAGTACCATGTAGCCGCTCAAGAGCAAATCTTTCTTGCGGTAATTGAAGCTGACGCCCAAATCGTGGAACCAGTCCAAAAGCCAATTCTGTATCTGCTCGTCCTCCACACCATTCTGCCTGCATATCTTCCGGTATTGCTTATCGGTAATGTAATTGCTGTCCATCCCCTCCAAGGCTGTCTTAATGCGGTTCCAGGAGACAGGAAATTCCATGGCATAGCTGTCAAACATCCTCACCGAAGCGACAATATTCTCCATCAATTTCGCAAACTCCTCCTGCGGGCTTTTCAGCGCGGACATTTTGATAATTTCCTTAATCTGCGGGTAATCTGTGCGCAGCATCCGCTCATTGAGGCTGGCCGTGGGATTCTGATCTATCTTATTTAAAACCAGGATAATCGGACAGCCATCGGCAAAATTCTTCACATTATTCAGCCAGTACTGCGCCCGCTCATCCTGGGTATTGTCCCTGGCATTGACGACAATAACATACAAGGTCCTGTCGGTGAGGAAAAACCGATGCATGGAATGCATAATCTCCTGCCCGCCGAAATCCCAGATCTGCAGCCGCACGTTTTCCCTGTCAATCTCACACGATTTCTGTGAAATGGCAATGCCAGGCGTCGCCTCCTCTTTAAATTGCTCTAATATCTGGTTCTCTTTCATCAGCCGCGCGATGATATGGCTCTTGCCCGCCTCCCCATCGCCGAGAAAGACGACCTTCGTCTCGTTTAGGTGAATTTTCTCTTCCTCATAATAGGCATAGATAAATTCCTTCTCGTGAGTAAACAGACTGATGGGTTGGCATAGCAGCTTGGTATTGGTAAGGTTCAAGCTGTCCTGACCATACATTTCGTCCATGCATACTTTCATCTTTGTATTAATGAACTCGCTGGGAACCCTTTCCAATACCATGTTGCTCAAATTGCAGTTTTCCAGATACTCCATACTTGACAACGAAGGAAATTTTTTTACCTCTGTACCATATAAAAGAAAATCTTTTAATTGCGTGAGCTTGCCAAAACTTTCCGGCAGTTCATGCACTCCTGTTCCATTTAGATACAATTTCTGTAGATTCGTCAGATTGCCAATGTTTTCTGGCAGTTTCTGCAGCCTTTCAACATCCCCAAGATACAACCCCCTGAGTTGTTCCAAGGAACAAATCCAGTCTGGCAAATCCTCTAGCGATGTGCCCCATAACGCCAAATGCTCTAACTTTGTCAAATTTTTCAGTTCTTCTGGCAGTTCTTTAATATTATTTGCCCCCAGATAAAGGCTTGTCAGATTTGTGAGTTCACCTATAAATGCGGGCACCTGATTCATTCCTACCATGTTTAATCCCAGATATTCCAGATTCTTTAATTTTCTCAGGTTATCGGGCAGCTCCTTGATTTTTGTACCCATAAAGGATAAATTTTTAAGAGCAGCCATCCTAAATATTACCTCCGGCACATCGCCAAGGACAGAATTCTCTATTATTAAATCTTCTAATTCCGTTAATTGAACAATCTTATCAAAATGAAATGCTCTTAGTTCGCATCCACTTAATTCAAGATACCTTAAGCTTCTTATATCAAATATCTTCTCTGAGACCTCTTGACCGTCTCTGATTGTTAAAGATTTAATATTTGCAAAATCCTCTGCAAATCTATCCCAATCCCAACCATCTTCTTGCAAATTATATAAAAATACGCTTTCCATTCCCTGTGTACAAACAATATCGCTCTCCGTCCTAGCTCCGAATAAAAGCTTTGCCTCAATACAGTTCTCCAGTCGCGGCAATAACTGCTGATAACTGCCCTTAAATTCCTGCCAGTTTTCTTCCATGATTCGTTCCCCCTTATCCTGTGTACTTTTCTTTACAATATAGCATAAAATACAGAAAAAGTACAGACAAGCCAAACGCTCGTTCTGTACTTTTCCATGTTTGTTTCTGTTGTGCACTTCTTACTGTTTAAACTCGGGCGCCTCTTTACTTCCCACAGTAAATGCGAATCGCCGAAGCTGCAAATTCCGCCGTGCCTTCCCCGGCTGCAGTGTTGATGTTGGCCGTAAAATCTCCTCCGCCGGCATACATATCTCCCAGGCATAACAGGATGTCATTAGAACATTGATAATAGTTCTGCGTTAAATAGTCTTGCAGTTTTCCAACCTGGCTCTGGACGTTTGCCGAATCCGGCTGGGCTTTGGCAGCTTTTAATTTGCCAAATTCCACAAACAGCTGCATCAGCCCTTCCGCCACAGTCTGCTCCTCTTCCTTGCTTCTGCCTTTGGCTTTCTGCTCAAACTCCTTGTAGGCATCCGACTGTCCCCACTGTGCCTTCGCCTGTCTGGCGTATTCATCGATTTTCTTCGTGTCAAATACTGTAAAATCCATGTTCTTCACTCCTACCAATTTTATTCCACGGGCGAACTCAATTAAATTCTCCAGATGTTCCTTCTTCATGGTGAGCAAAGTAATCTGCTGTTCCAACGCCTTGCCCCTGTCATAATCAGGTCTGGATAAAATCTCCTTGATTTCTTTGAGAGGGAACTCCAATTCTTTGAACAACAAAATCTGCTGCAGCATCTCCAAAGCCGTATCGTCATACAGCCGGTAACCGGCTGCTGTATATTCTGTTGGTTTCAGCAAGCCGATTCTGTCGTAATACTGCAGGGCGCGTACGCTCACCCCTGTCAGTTTGCTTACTTCATTTACTGTCATCATTGACCTCTCTCCTTCCGTGTAACAATAGCATAAACTATTACGCTGCGTAGGAGTCAAGACTTATTTCACTGTCACTTTCAGTTTTGCACTCTTTTTCCTTTATTTACAGTTACAATTTTTTTGTTGCTGGTATTCCAGGCTGCTGACACCTGGCTGCGAAGGTACCGGAGGTTTCGGCGGCTTTGCAGCCTCCTTCACCGTAATTATGAAGGCGGCAGAAACTCCATTTACTGACGTCACGGTAACCGTTGCCGTCCCGACGCCCGCTCTCCATGAAGCTCCTTTTCCTCCAAACATACTCTGAATGGGACCACTAATAACGATTATTTTATATTTATGCGGCTGAATTGCAGCCATCTTTCGCTTATATCTGCAAATCCAGATTTGCGCCAACTGCCTTTGCATGATTACCTTGCTTTGTACCTGCATGTTCTTCTTGTTCCTTTGCTGCGTCAAGAATCATCCGCATATCGTTGTCATTAAGGTAAATTTCTCCGTTTTCGGAATTTTCCAATTTCTCTAAAAGCATCTGTTCCGCTTTTTCCAGCGGCGTATTTTCCTTGACAA
>CAJUHY010000049.1:12968-20353 GCA_910585895.1 uncultured Lachnospiraceae bacterium | reverse complement strand
ACAGGACACATGTTTTCGACTTCCTTAGTGTAAATCATTTTAAGACTCCTTTCAATACATACAAATTTTACTGTGTGAAAGGCAAGATATGTATATCACAATGCAAAACTAAGCCATGGCTCACAGCTTATGCCTCTCTCACACCTAAGCATATTTAATCATATTTTGTCTAAATAGTCCAGTGTTTTCCATATAAAATTACAAAATAGAGGCTCTCAAAATGAACGTAACTTGATTCTCAGATAGTTTGTCTATATAATATATGTTATGTTTCCTCATTTTCTGCAATAACCGATATTTTAATGCCAAAAGGTCTTGCTGCCTTTGGCAGCAGAGACATCTTGCACAAAAAGCGTTTGGAAAGCTGGCTTTCCATAGCGCTTTTATGTGCAAAGTGTTTACATCACAATGTGATGTAAACCTTTTGGCAACAAAAATAAGGAAACTCAAAAAATACAATAAAGGTTTCTAAAGCGGAGGATAAAATTATGAAATGGAAGAAATTGACCGCATTCGTTCTGGCGGCAATGCTGCTGTTCCAGCAAGGTACATGCCATTGGTCCATGAAGGTTCGGGCTGCTGAAGAATGCGACAGCATTGAAACGCCCCTGGAAAAGAACACACGCGAGTATTTACAAAAAGATGCTGATATGCAGCTCAACCAGGAAGAAGATACATGCAATCAAACGCAAAAAGATGATACTATACAGCCTGACCAGAAAGAGGATTCCGTCAGCAATCCTGAATATTTCAGCGGGCAGGATACAAATAATGAGGATTCTTATGCAGAAATCAAACAGTCCTTTGCCGCGTTAATTGCGGACCACGACGTCTATGCCTTGTTATACCAATGTGATTCCTATGATATCCGTAAAGCTCCCACTGCCGATTCCGGCTCAGAAGTTACTATCCTTACCGGGCAGCAGGTACGCCTGACAGGAATAGCATTTACTGATGGCAAAATCTGGTATCAGGCTGAAGCAATGGTAAACGGCTGTTCATATAACGGATATATCGAAGAAACTTATCTGATATCTGCCGATGAGGGTCTGAAAACATGGAAAGATTCAATGAATAACACCGCCACTCATAGAAACGCCCCTTTTTTCAGCACGGCAAAAAGCAGCTCGAATTTGAATGCTTTTCCAGCCAGCTACCGCCCATACATACAATCGTTACTCAAAGCACATCCAAACTGGACCTTTGTGCCGATGAATACAAACCTGGACTGGAATACTGTGATTCAACAGGAAATGACCCCTGCCAGAAATCTGGTTCCTTTAGACAGCATGGAAAGCTGGAAAATGTCAAACCAGGTTTTAAGCGCACCTTACTGGGTGCAGGCCAGTGAAGCCATTGTCCGCTACTATGCAGACCCCAGGAATTTTTTAAATGAGGGCTCGGTCTTCCAGTTTGAAATGCTGTCCTTTAATTCTGCCTGCCATACGGAAGCCGGGGTTAAAACCATATTGAAAAACACCTTTATGGCAAACGCTACATTGGAAAATGGTTTGAGTTACGCAAAGAACTTCATGCAGATTGGCAAAACCTTAAATGTCAGCCCTTACCATCTGGGCAGCCGGGTGCGCCAGGAACAGGGCAATGATGGAAGTTCACCCTTGATTTCAGGAACTTACCCCGGTTATGAGGGACTTTACAATTATTATAACATTCTTGCTTCCGGGACAACCTATGATGAGATTATCAGAAACGGTCTTGAGGAAGCCCGCGCAGCAGGCTGGACTACCCGCTACGCCGCCCTGTTCGGCGGCTCACAGAAAGTGAGCAACAATTATATTAAAATAGGGCAGAATACCTTATACCTTCAAAAATTTGATGTGGACAACTCTGATGGAAATCTTTACTGGCATCAGTACATGCAGAATCTTTTAGCTGCAGACAACGAGGGAAAAAGCGTGAAAAAGGGCTATGAGAATATGGGAGTTTTGAACAATTCCTTTCTGTTCCGTGTCCCTGTCTACAACAACATGCCGGCTTCGCCATGCCAGATGCCCGTCGACAGCCTGGCAGCGCCCTCTTTGAGTGTTTCTACGTCCAACCTGAATAAGATAATTTTAAAATGGAGGGAAATCCCCGGAGCGCAGGGATATCAGATTTACCGTTCTGCCAAACCAGACAAGGGATTTAAAAAAGCTGGCACAATCTCTTCCGGAGGAACTGTTTCCTGGTCAGACACTGTAGGCTTCAACAAAACTTACTACTATAAAATCAGGAGCTACCGCCATTTTAACGGTATTAACATCTATTCACCCTACTCTTCCGTAAAAAAAGCCAGCACCAAACTGTCCTCACCCAAAATGACTTCCCTAACCTTATCTTCCCAGCAAAAGATAACCATCAAATGGGACAAAATGAAGGGTGTGACTGGTTATCGGATTTACCGTAAGACTGGAAAATCCGGGACCTACAAAGCGATTAAGAAAATAAAGGGGACAAACACTGTAAGTTTTACAGATAGCGCCATTTTACCGAACAACACTTATTATTACAAAATGCGCGCCTATAAGACTGTCAGCAAGAAAGAATATTATTCTCCTTATTCCAATGTAATCGTCAGCCAGACAAACCTTACAAAGCCAACCATCCGCTCAGTGAGCGCTGTATCTTCCACCAAAGCCAGGCTGTCGTGGAAGAAAACATCAGGCGCACAGGGATACCAGATTTACCGGGCAACTTCCTATAAGGGTAAATATGCCAAGATTAAGACTGTTACCAAAGGAAGCCTTCAAAACTATACCGATACAAATCTAACGCCCAACAAAACATATTATTATAAGATACGTGCCTATCGGACTGTAAATAAAACTACAAAATACTCTAAATTTTCATCCGTTACCAGTATCAGCCCCTACCTGGACACCCCGGAAATCAAATCAATTACCGGAATATCCACAGACAGAGCCAAAATATCCTGGCAAAAAGCTGATGGCGCCCAAGGATACCGCCTTTACCGCGCCGCTTCCAAAAAAGGTCCCTATAAGCTGATAAAGACCACCTCCGGAAGTTCCTGCACGGATGCCGGACTTGCCAAAGGGAAAACTTATTACTACAAAGTAAGAGCTTATGTGAAAGTTTCCGGCTCTTACCGTTATTCCGGGTATTCTAATCCCTGGACCGTCCAGACAAAAAAGTAAAGGAAACGCATTTATCAGCGTTTCCCTAGCTTTCCTATTTCTATAACCTCCAAACAGTTAAAGGAGCGCAAAACTGCCGTTATTCCATAACCTCCATACGGTTAAAGGAGCGCAAAACTGCCGTTATTCCATAACCTCCATACGGTTAAAGGAGAGCGAAGCTACCGTGGCTCCAGCAAAAGTAAGGATACCCATCACGAGAATCATCAGGAAAAAACCAACTTCCAGTCCGACAAGCAAACCGCCTGCCACTGCTGCCACCGCCGCAATACCGATGGCAAACCCTTGAAAAAGCATTCTCACCAAGGAACGCCCTACATTGCCAAACAAGTTTCCAATCAAGACATCTGCCAACATATTATAATAGAGCTTGTTGGCATTCAGGCAGACATACAAGAGCACCGTCAGAATGGTCATTGCCGGGCTAAGACCAAGCACCACAGCGCCCGGCAATGTCACCAGAATGCCGTCCACAAATGCCCGCATATGCTCAATCTTGGTAGCATACCATACTTTCTTCAAAGGACTGTCAGGAATCAGGTAAGTATAAGGATTATCCAGTTCTTTCGACCATTTGGTAGCATATCCACTGAAAACAAAAACCACATAACTTACCACCGCAGGAACGATAAAGATTTTTCCTGCCCCAAACTCGCTGACAGCATCATTAAAATATGAGATTACCGCAATCGCTGCACCGAGTCCGAAACACAGCAGCGTATTCCAGCCAAAAATAAAGGTGGGGTTCTTCTTATATTCCAACATCTGCCGGAAATAAATGGCTTTGGCATAAGCGCCTTTATATTCCACAGACGCCGCGCGCAGCTTGTTCTTTTTCTTCCAGGGGATACTGGCAACGCCCTTTTTCTGGTTCTCCCGCATCTTCTGATAGTCGTCCGCAAACTTCATCGCATCTTCGTAATATTCCCCAGTGCATTTCATTTTCCAGGCAAACAGAAACATTCCCATTACGGAAACAATATATAATGCCGTACCAATTACGTTGAACGTGTCAGGTCCCAGAAAGACCAATCTGGTCGCGGCAACATTCCACCCAACAATGGGCACAAGCTGTATCACCGGCATAGCAAAATAATCGCTAATCAAAGCAAAAGACGGCTCTCCGTTCATCAGCTTATACAAAGCTGTTCCGGCCACCACTGCCATAAAAAGGTACATTACCACCGGCAGACGCTTGAAAAATTTCTCCCCAAAATACTCATTGCCAAAGCAGAAAATAATAATCGCGGCTTCCAGAATGCTCTCAAACACTACAAAAAACAGGAAATACACCACCAGCTGCCAGGCTGAAATATGAAACCAAAGTCCACCAAAAACCACAATCAGAATACCAATTACAAAATTTCCGATAAATGACTTCACACCCTCAAACATCAGTACTATCTTAGGGCTGACCGGTGCAGAAAACACAAAATGCACTTCGCTTGGACGGAACAAAAGCCCTTTCCTTTTGGAATAGCTGATAATATTTCCCGGAATCATGGCAAAGATAATTATTGAGAGCGCCGCCACGATATTTTCCGGTGTGCCAAAGTTCCCCTCTTCTATCATCGTCCCGAAGCCAACCCCCATCAGCAGCAGGTAGCCCGCGACAAACACCAGCCAAATATAGGTGACAGGGCGTTTCAGGGCACGTTTAATATTATTGATAACTGTTCGCCTGTAAAGATAAATCAACCCTCTCATTGCGCATCACCGCCTCCCGTAATCTGAAAGAACAGTTCTTCAATGTCCGCATCCTTTTGCTGCTGCCGGTCAAATGTCCCTATAATCTTCCCTTTCTGCATGATGAACACAAAATCCCACAGGTCTTTCACCATCTCCAGCATGTGTGTGCTGATAAGCACAGTAACGCCTTGCTTTTTCAACTCCAGTACTACCTCTTTTAATTCCTTGATTGCTGCCGGATCCAGACCGACCATCGGCTCATCCAACAGGATAACCTTAGGCTTGATGGCAAGGGCGCAGCAAATACTCACTTTCTGCATCATTCCTTTGGAAAGCTCCCGCCCCAGCTTATCCTGCTTATCATCCAGTTCAAAACGTTGAAACATCTGTCCAATCTCCTCCTCCGTAATCGGAGAATCATAGGCACGTCTGACATATTCTATATGTTCACGCACCGTTAAAGCATCAAACATTGACGGAACCTCCGGGACATAACCGAATACCCGTTTTGCTTCCAACGACCTGGCCGGCATATGCTCAATACCAACGCCTCCCTGATAACGCAAAAGCCCTGCGATACTCTTAATAATCGTAGATTTGCCGGCGCCATTGGGTCCTAAAAGGATACCCACCTGCCCGGTCGGCACCGTGAAACTCACATGGTCTACAGCAAGATATTTTCCATACTTTTTCGTTAATTCCTGAATCTCCAGCATAACTCTCTCTCCTTTAATTGCTCATAAGTTAAAAATACCACATATTTATTGTATTACTACTTTAATACAATAATACATGTGATATTTTTTGTCAACCTTTTTTAAATATAATTAATATTCTACTGTAACCTCAGGTTCTGATTTATGTTGAACTTGTTTAATAATCTCTGACGCCTGATTGCGTTAATGTTTTTCTGCAATCTCGTTCTTGTTCTTATAAATAGAATTTGCCGGAACTACGCCGCGCACCATAGACAGTGGGTAGATATTGCTGTTCCTGCCAATCACGCTGCCTGGATTCAATACACTGTTACAGCCCACTTCCACTTCATCCCCCAGCATAGCGCCAAACTTCTTCAAGCCGGTGGCAATTTCTTCTTTACCATCTCTTACCACAACCAGGGTTTTATCCGACTTCACATTCGAGGTAATAGAACCTGCACCCATATGTGATTTATAGCCTAAAACAGCATCTCCCACATAATTATAATGCGGCACCTGAACTTTATTAAACAATACGACATTTTTAAGTTCTGTGGAATTACCGACTACGGCTCCTTTTCCCACAATGGCATTGCCACGGATAAATGCGCAGTGGCGAATCTCCGCCTCCTCATCAATAATCGCAGGACCATTAATATTCGCTGTGGGTGCGACTTTCGCGTTTTTGGCAACCCAGACATTTTCTGCCCGCTGCTCAAATTTCTGGGGGTCCAGCGTTTTCCCCAGTTTACATATAAAGCTGCTGATTTGCGGAAGAACCTCCCAAGGGTAAGTAAGCCCTGTAAACAATTCTGCAGCGATTGTCTCCGACAACGTGTACAAATTACTTATTTTACATGATTCCATACATTTATCTTCCTTTCTCTTTCTATAATCTTTATTATAAAAACAATAGCAGCTGTCATTCACAAAATGAACAACTTCCGCAATTATTTCTCTTTCTTTTTGGGCGCTTTATAAAAAGCCGCCGCCTGCCGGAAAAATCCCTGCAGCATATATTGGTTGTTCAGCCCCAGTACCCCGCTGGTACGGCTTTGGATGAAATGTTCTAATTTCACCATATACTCCTGAGGTGTGATACTTCCCTCTGCTACATAAGTCAGCCCTTTTTCCCAGCTTGCGGTCAATTCTGGGTTAAGCAGCGAGCGGATGGAGGCGTTTACCACATCGTATATCATCTCACCCAGTAAAGTCGGCGTAATCACCTGCGTTTTCTTATTGAGCGCAAGATATTTGTTATTCACAAGCTTCTTAAGAATTTCCGCGCGGGTAGCGCTGGTACCGATTCCGCTGCCCTTAATCTGGGCGCGCAGTTCTTCATCTTCAATCAGCTGTCCGGCGTTTTCCATTGCAAGAATCATGGAGCCGGAATTGTAACGCTTAGGGGGCGATGTCTCTCCCTCTTTGATATTTAATGCAGATACCGGTAAATCCATACCTTTTTTTAGCTTCATCAGCTGCTCCATAAAATCTGCATCGCATGTTTGCATGTTTTCCTTATCCTTGGAATTCTCCGCTTCACTCTCCTTTTTCTTCTGGAAAGAATATTCCATCACCTTGAGGTAACCGGGCTCTACAAGAATCTTAAAGCTGGCAAAGAACTTCTCCCTCCCTCCTTCGGCATGTTCCATAGAGGTCACCAGACTGATCTTCTGAT
Organism: uncultured Lachnospiraceae bacterium; assembly: GCA_910585895.1. Lineage (GTDB taxonomy): Bacteria > Bacillota > Clostridia > Lachnospirales > Lachnospiraceae > Petralouisia. The sequence goes on along the minus strand of CAJUHY010000049.1, from coordinate 13,133 downwards.
AAACTGCCGGCGGACAAAAAATCCCCAGAAACCGCCGCACAACAGCTTCATATACGTGCAGCGCCGTCTCATTGAGACTGCGGATGGATGACATCCCCTGCCCCGTAGGAATAATTGCGTAATGGTCTGTAATCTGCTTATCATTAACATAGCGCGTCTTGGCGA
>CAJUHY010000049.1:0-12958 GCA_910585895.1 uncultured Lachnospiraceae bacterium | reverse complement strand
ATTCTTATAACTTCCCTGTTCCAAAATCGCTTCTGCAAAAGCCCTGACTGAGGGAATATTTTTAAGACCCATAATATTCTTATGTATCTCTTTCGCTACTGCGGAGGAAAGAACACGGGCATCTGTTCGGGGATAAGTCACCAGCTTCTTCTCATATAGTTCCTGCACAACCTGCAACGTTTGGTCAGGGCTAATTTTAAACAATCTGGAACAGTCGTTCTGCAATTCGGCAAGATTATAGAGAAGCGGCGGATTTTTCTTCTCTTTGCGCTTCTCTATACTTTCCACTCTCGCCTGTAATGCTTCCATCGGCTTGCCATCTATTAAATTCTGAATTAATTTGTCTGCTTCTTCTTTAGTTTTAAGACCGTTCTCTTTATACAATTTGGGGGACTGAAAATGGACGGAACCCTCCACTGCACGCCACTCACCCTCGATGGCGCCTCCCTGAACAGATAAATGATTTAACACACGATAAAATGGCGTTTTAACAAACTCTCGGATTTCCCGCTCACGGCGCACCGTCATACCCAACACACAGGTCATGACACGTCCCACGCTGACTACCGTATAACGCGTTCCCATAAAGTTAGAAATCGCATTCCCATACTTGAGCGTCAGAAGCCTGGAAAAATTAATTCCCATTAAATAATCTTCTTTCGCGCGCAAATACGCGGACTCACAGAGATTATCGTATTCCGAAAGGTCTTTGGCCTCCCGGATTCCCCGCAAGATTTCCTCTTCAGTCTGAGAATCAATCCACACCCTGCGGCGTTCCTTTCCCTGCACTTTGGCCTGACGTTCCACCAGACGGTAAATATACTCCCCCTCACGTCCAGAATCCGTACAAACATAGATTGTCGCCACATCCTGCCGGTTTAAAAGTCCCGCCACGACCTTATACTGTTTCTTCACCCCCGGAATCACCTCATACTTAAAGTTTTCAGGAATAAATGGCAGCGTTGCCAGACTCCATTTTTTATATTTCTCATCGTAGACCTCAGGGTAGCTCATTGTCACCAGATGGCCTACGCACCAGGTGACAATTGCCTCCTCAGATTCCATGTATCCGTCATGATTCTTAAAATCCTGTTTTAATGCTTTTGCAAACTCCCTTGCTACGCTGGGTTTCTCTGCTATATACAAAGCTTTTGCCATAATTTATCCTGCTTTCTAAATTACCTGGTTCATATCTACTAAGATAATACGTGAGTCATTCGACACCATCCGCACCAACTTTTCGTCAAATGACTTGGCCGTAAACAGATAGTAAAAATTTGCCGTGACCCTTGCCTGCTCCATACTGGCAAACAATTGCCGGCACATCTCAAACGTCATCTCCGGCTCTGTCCAATTGCAAAGGCAAATCAAGTTCTCCCGTACACTGTTCTGGGCAATAATGTCAATGTTGCCTCTCTTGCCAACCCAGGTGCCCATCTTATGGATTTCCAAGGGCAGCTTATGTGCGCTATCCAAAAGTTCCAGATATTCCATACATACCTTCACAAAATATGGCGTCAGGTACTCTTCCAGTTCTCCCGCTATATAACGCTCGTAAAACTCCTCCGGCTCCATGGAGTATAAATCAGACAAATGAGGATAAACAAACTTAAACCAGAAATTAATATAAGTATCTTTTATCTGATATAAACCTTTCTGAGCATTCTCCCATCCTCCAGTCTCAAAAGAAGACACCTTCTCCACTACGTCAAATGCCATGAGATTTTTAAGGTAAACACTAATTTTAGCCCTGGAAAATCCAGTTTCTTTATATAATTCGTTGAGCTTGCGCTTACCGCTAGCCACAGCCTCTAATATTGTATGGTACACAGACAGTTCCCTGAGATGGCTGCGAATCACCCTTTCCGCCTGATGATGGAAACACCCATCTTTTGACAGAATATGGGTGCAGATATTATATTTCACATCTTTCCCGGCATCCCATTTTGAAAGATACTCCGGCTTACCACCGAGAATTCCATACACCTCCACCCTCTGGCGGAATGTATATTCCGGAAACCGTTGTACTGTGGCAGTCAGGAAAACCAAATCCTCAATTTTCCTCATACCAGATATCTTCTTCTCCGCTGTCCCCAACGCCTTAGGCAATTCCTGCTCCACCCAGGGGATATCTGTACTGCACAGAAGAATCAACACCGGACCTGGATAGAGTTTTTTACCATGTAATTTGAGAATGCTGTCCAAAAACTGACTGTCTCTTTTTAAAATATTCTGAAATTCCTCTATTACAAGTACCAGTTTGCTGGAATCTCCACTTCGTATACGTTTAAAATAGTTATCATAACTCTCCTCCGAGATTGCCACATGATAATATTCGGCAATTTCCCTCCCCATCCTCATCTTCTGCGCTTTTGCTGAGACTTCCGGTGCACAGTAATAGAATGATTTCTTTTCCTGGCAGAACTCCTGCACCAATTCTCTGCCTTGGTTCTCCTTACGTCCATAAACCACCAGGATTTGGTTCCCGCTTTGGTGGTATAACTGCTCTAAATACTGCAATTCTCTTTTTCTTCCTACCATAGCCATATATCCTTTCTCATCTGATGGATAATTTCTTTTTCATTCTATCACGATTTAACTTTAATTGCAATTTGTGTTTAATGTAAGTTTATTTATTTTTTATAATTCTCAATATTAATAGTACCAAAAGGTTTCCATCACAACGTGATGGAAACACTTTGCACATAAAAGTGCTATGGAAAGCTAGCTTTCCAGACGCTTTTTGTGCAAGATGTCTATGCTGCCAAAGGCAGCAAGACCTTTTGGTACTATATCATATCAAGTACTATAAGTTAATAAAAACTTACTCTTGGTTTACCAAAAATAAAAACTCAAATTGTATAATCTTTCCTTATTTTCTAATGTTAAGTTATATTCTTTAGGTAAAGACAGATAAGACTGCCCCCGAAGACGCAGCCTTATTCTTTCTGTTCTCTTATTTTGCTGAAATATACCCCTCTGCTTTCAAGAGTTCTGCACACAGGATAGCCCCGCCTGCCGCTCCACGTACAGTATTATGGGAAAGACCGATGAACTTCCAGTCATAGACGGTGTCTTCCCTCAGACGTCCAACGCTGACGCCCATGCCGTTCTCATAATCCACATCCTCGGTCACCTGCGGGCGGTTATCCTCCTCAAGGTACTGAATAAACTGCTTCGGTGCACTAGGAAGTTGCAATTTTTGTGGAACACCGCTGAATTCTTTCAGTTTCTGTATCAGCTGCTCCTTGGTAGGACTTTTCTTAAACTTCACGAACACTGCCGCTGTATGTCCGTTCAATACCGGCACACGCACACACTGACAGGTAATCGTGGGGGTACTTGCCGGCACAATCACGCCATCCTTAACCTCGCCCCAGATACGCAGCGGTTCCTTCTCAGATTTTTCCTCCTCTCCGCCGATATAAGGGATAACATTGCCCACCATCTCCGGCCAGTCTTTAAAGGTCTTGCCTGCCCCGGAAATTGCCTGATAAGTTGTGGCAACCACCTCATAAGGCTCAAATTCCATCCATGCGGTCAAAACCGGCGCATATGACTGAATGGAACAATTCGGCTTTACTGCCACAAAACCTCTGCTTGTTCCCAGACGTTTCTTCTGAAACTCAATCACCTTCATATGCTCTGCGTTGATTTCCGGTACAACCATCGGTACATCCTCTGTCCAGCGATGCGCGCTGTTGTTGGAAACCACAGGCGTCTCCGTCTTGGCATATGCTTCCTCAATCGCCTTAATCTCATCTTTGGACATGTCCACCGCACTAAATACGAAATCTACCTGGGATGCCACAGCCTCCACTTCATTCACATTCATTACCACAATGTCCTTTACATTTTCCGGCATGGGAGTATCCATCTTCCAACGTTCCCCTACAGCCTCTTCATATCTCTTACCGGCAGAACGCGGGCTTGCTGCAATCGTTGTCACCTCAAACCAAGGATGGTTCTCCAACAGAGCGATAAATCGCTGTCCGACCATACCTGTTCCGCCAAGGATTCCTGCTCTCAATTTCTGACTCATCTCTAATCTCCTCACCCTCCCATACACGCCGGGAGTTTTTCTTTCTCTTGTCCGTCATGCGCGGACGTTTGTTTTTCTGTTAGATATACTAATATATTTTCGACAAAAAAGCAATCCCAAATATTATACAAAATTCACAGACTGACACTGTCAAATCTGTGAATTCTGTATAGATAGCCGTCATCATCCAAGCAATGCGCGTTCCCAATCCGGAATTTCCGCTTTCCAGTCCTGCACAAGCGTTTCTTTCTCCAGAGCAATGACCTTTTTCATAGCCTCCTGCCCTGGCGCTCCAACAGTCAGGCGTTTCTCTACGCAAGTCTTCATGGAAACAGCCTCAAAAATATCCTCCTCAAACACCGGGCTGATACTTTTCAGTTCCTCTAAACTCATATCATCTATGGCAATATTTTTCTCGATGCAATATAACACAATCTGTCCTACAATTCCATGGGCATCGCGGAAAGGCACACCGTGATTTACCAGATAATCTGCCGCATCTGTGGCGTTGGTAAATCCATGTTTGGCACTGGCTTCCATCTTGTCTTTGTTAAACTTCATTGTGGACAACATTCCGGTAAACAACGCCAGACAGCCTTTTACCGTATCAATTGCATCAAATACCAGTTCTTTATCCTCCTGCATATCCTTATTGTAGGCAAGGGGGATTCCTTTCATAGTAGTAAGCAAAGAAATCAACGCGCCATAGACTCGCCCAGTCTTGCCCCGCACAAGTTCTGCAATGTCAGGGTTCTTCTTCTGGGGCATAATACTGCTGCCAGTACTGTAAGCATCGTCAATCTCCACAAACTGATACTCATTGCTGTTCCAGATAATGACCTCCTCCGAGAAACGGCTTAAATGCATCATCACCGTAGAAACAGCAGAAAGATACTCAATTAGATAATCCCGGTCTGACACGCCGTCCATGCTGTTTAGCGTCGGTCCCTCAAATCCCAGAAGTTCCGCCGTATAATACCTGTCCAAATCGTAAGTCGTCCCCGCCAGGGCGCCAGAACCCAGAGGACAGTAATTCATCCTCCGGTAAATATCCTGCATACGCTGGCGGTCGCGTTTGAACATCTCAAAATACGCGCCAAAATGGTGCGCCAACGTCACGGGCTGCGCTTTCTGCAAATGCGTAAAACCCGGCATAAACGTATCTGTATGCTTTTCCATAATTGTCAAAATGGTATGTAGCAATTCTTCCAGCAATTCATCTGTCGCCAGGACTTCCTTCCTCGTATAAAGGCGCATATCCAACGCCACCTGGTCATTGCGGCTCCTGCCGGTATGAAGTTTCTTCCCGGTATCACCTAGACGGTCAATCAAAGTTGCCTCCACAAAGCTGTGGATATCCTCATACTCGTGGGAAATCTCCAGTTCACCATGTTCCACTTCATGCAGGATTTGCTTGACTGCCGCCACTAAATCTTCCATCTCCTGCTCCGTAAGGATACCCTGTTTTCCAAGCATCTTCACATGGGCTATGCTGCCCTCCATGTCCTGCCTGTAAAATTTTTTATCAAATGAAATAGACGCATTAAAATTGTAGACCAGCTGATCTGTCTCTTTCGTAAAGCGCCCTCCCCATAACTGTGCCATAATGTTCCTCCTTAGCAAAAACTATACATCTACTCTATGAAAACATGCTGTATCAACTATTTTCATTCTGTGCTTTCTGTTGTTCTCTCTCTTGTTTGGAAAATACGCAGCCGCAGTAATCCTGACGGTACATACCGTATTCTCTGGAGAGTGCAACCGACTGTTTGTATCCGTCTTTCTTCTTAAAATCAGAGCAGAGATAGGAAATCCCATACTCATGTGCCAAACGCTCCCCTATTTCATTGAGCTTCTGTGCATTTTTCAACGGGCTTATCGACAGGGTCGTCGTAAAAAAATCCTTCTTCAACTGTTTCGCATACTCTGCTGCTTCCCGCAGACGCAGCTCATAACACCGGAAACAACGCTCCCCGCCTTCCGGCAAATGTTCCAGACCTTTTACCGTCTCATAGAACCTGTCTGGTTCAAATTTTCCCTCTATAAAACTTATCGGATAAAATGACGAAAAACGTTCTATAAACTCCTCCTGTTCTCTGACACGCTTCCAATATTCCTCCGATGGATAAATATTAGGATTATAATAGAGAACTGCGATTTGGAAATACTGAGACAGATATTGCAGGACATAACTGCTGCAGGGCGCACAACAGCTATGCAAAAGCAGGGTCGGCGCGGGTTCTTTTCCCTGCACACTCCTGATTATCTGTTCCAGTTCTTTCTGATAATTGCGTTTCATAATGCTTCCTCTATCCAGAGATTGTTTCTTAAGAAGCAATCTCTTCCTTAAAGAATAAATTTTATCCTGCTTTCTCTATCTGCGGAATTTATACAAAGTTTGTTCATCCATGGTGAAAGGATAATTTTTCAGTTTTGCCTGATTTCCCATAATCAGCTCCACATCATTTTTCCACAATTCATCAGAAATCTCCACCTTGCCCAACAATTCATCGAGATATTCCGTAAAATCCTGTACATTGGCAAAACACATTTGCCCCAATGCCAGACGCACATCTTCTTTTGCCTGATAAAACTTTAGAAATCCTGGTAAAAAGATACCCACTGCTTTGCCGTGGGGTACACCCATCTCATAAGTAACCGAATAGCTGAGACCATGCGGAAGAGATGTGCCGGTGTGGGTAATCGCCATGCCAGCCGTTGCCGACATTTGCATCAATTTATCAAATACATCATCAGACAATGTCTGCTTAGGCTCTCCGCCAAATCTCCTGCACTGCAGTAAATCATCTTTCATCTCCGCGAACAGGCGCAGACCTTTCTCAGAATACATACGGTTATAGGAATCGGCATTGGTATTCAGATAGCTCTCAATCAAGTGCGCCAATGCATCCACCGTGGTATTGATAAGCGTGTTTAAGCTTTCTGTCTTGAGATAGCGGCTGTCTATCAGCGCCAGCGCCGGATAAATTCTGTGGCTGATGCTCTGTTTTGTTCTGCGGGCATGAATTGTCAGAATCGCATAAGGCGTCACCTCCGAGCCGGTTCCCGCCGTCGTCGGCACCTCTGCCACTGGTAAACACTCAAGTTCACGCGCCTCATACAAGATGCCTTCATCTTCCCCGGGATTGGCAATCATCAGGGCAATTGCCTTTGCTGCGTCCATAGGGGAGCCGCCGCCAATCCCCACTACAAAATCCACATTTTCCTGTATCCCTAACTCTCTCGCCTGCATCACCGTCTCAATGGAAGGGTTCTCCTCAATCTTATCAAATATTACATATGCTGTCTGCTCTTCCTGTAAAGCACGTTTCACATCTTCCAAAGACCCATTTGCCTGAGAGGAATGTCTGCCTGTTACAAGCAATGCTTTGTTGCCCAAAGATGCCAGTTCCTTTCTATGGTTCACTACACAGTTATTTTCACTGTATACATTCGTCGGCATATAAATCTGCATTCAGTTTCCTCCATTCTGCTTCGTATGTAACTTCGGGATAACATCTTACATACTACATCTAAAAATGCTATTCCCTTAGACTATTTTTCTGAGCAATTAACTCCATTATAGCCTCTTTAAGCAGTTAACACAACTATTTTTCAAAGTGCTGATAATCTTTCAACGAATTCCAGTTCCCTCCCCATGTAAAACCATGTTCCATGAACAGCTTATAACAGAGGTCATTTTCATCAATCTTATGCGCAAACTGCTGACTTCTGTCCGCATATTCGCCTGCATTCGCCGGACTGATTGAGGCGCCGTCATTTTTCACACAGGGATTATACAGAGGATTGATGTCAATGGCAAGTCCCAGACTATGGCGGGACATTTTACTGCTGCCTGCAATTTCCCGATAGTTAAAGGCAGAAGTATTGTTATCCGCCATGGACTGCTCATCGTCCGCTCCATAATTGTCTACCAGCGCCATTTTTTCAATTGCATACCCACTTTTGTAGAGTTCTGCCATAATCTCCAACACATCTGCAGCAATAGACTGATTTACCAGCAGTTCACCGATATGAGTCTGCCCATCAACCCCCACATGCAAAATACGCAGATAACGCAGTTCCTCCAGGGAAATATTGTTGTTTTCCTGATAAGATACTCCCATAATCCTCTGTTGTATCTCAGGGCTCAATTCCTCACTGTAAAACAGCGATTCTGCCAGGTCCGTTTTCTGTGTATCTATCTCAAGAATGCTTCCCGCTTCCATGCTCTTGATATCCGACAATTTTAAAATATCCCCCACATCAGCAGACGCCGCCGTACGTCCTTCCGCGTCAGAAAGACCAACACTGCTCTCACCAGCTTCAGATAAACCCGCCTCACAACTCCTGACAGCTTCTGCCGCAAGCCCTGAAATTCCCTGGCTCATCGCTTCCCTGACTATAACTTCCTGCACTTGCTCCATACTTCGCATATTCAGGAAAATGCCCACATAAACAGAGACAAACGCAAAACACACGAAAAAAATAATGATGGCTGTTTTTTTCCAAAATTTCATTCTGTTCTCCAATATTTATTATTAATACCTGTGCTGCTTTTCCTATCTTAATAATACTGTATTTCCGCTATTTGATGAAAATTATCTAAGTTTCTACAAATATTAAACACTCTTGTTAAAACTGCCAACTTCATTATCCCTGGAGTCATATACACAAACCTTTATATTTACTTTTTCTGCTGAGGGCAAGGCAATCTTACGATTTCTGGATTTTTCCTGCAGCAAGGTACATTCCCCATTTTCATCCTCATAGTAAACCTCAAACTTATACTTATCTTTCTTGGTGGTCACTGAACGGATTTTACAGAATTCCCCACTCTCATCCCGTCTCATAACTAAGCCAATAAATCTCTTGGGCAATTGTTCTTTTTTTTCTTCATAAGAAGCATAAAATAACTCCTTTTCTTCTATGTTTCCTGCAAAAAAATCAGCAAATACTTTGGTGAAACGTTCAGCCCCCACTTCATTTAAGTGGGTGAGATCTCGAAAATCAGTGTCTTGAATATTATATATATCCGGGTTTGTCAAATTAAAATCAAAAAAGCTTGTATTATTTTCTTCACATAATTTTTTCATTTGCATATAATATTCATCGTAATTGCCAAACGATTCTAACGTATATTCAGGCAGAGGGGCAGAAAAACACACCAACCTGATGTTATTTTCCTCGCAATACTGTACAATCTTCTCAAAATAATATCTAAATTCCTCATTCAAGAGGTTCTCTTTGATTGGAAGCCTGACTTTATCTCCCACATTCTTAAATTCTTCCTTAAAGCGGATAAAACCCTTGCCTGCATAATCGCCAGATTTCACCTTAACATATTCGTAATTCTGATAGGCAGCTGTCCATTTTTGGCACACAGTTTCTTTCATTGTGCGTAATGAATAGACAGATTTCCAATTACGGCGCGCACGGCAGAACGCATTGATATAATCCCGAGGCTGAATAGCTGCCAACAGATAGGTAAATTTATTCCATGATGGCCGCAAATAATCTGCCACTCTGCAAGCTTCCTGCAACCTGCCATCCTCCAACCCTCTGGTCACACCAATAACTGATACTTCAAGGTAACAGGTATCAATATCTGCCACCTGATTCGCTTCTTTTAATAATAGATAAGAAGTATCAATTCTCTGTGCAGAGGTACTGCAGTTAAATGTGTTCTGTCCCCATACTGTATCTGCAATGGTCGGATTTATCCCGCTATATACATGGGATGCCCCCAGAAAAAGACTGTCAATATCTTCCTGCCCATACAGTTCATGCATTTCAATTCTGGACCACGAAGTTGTATCATTACTCAAAACGTAGTCTAGCCCATGCAAGAAAAGCATAATCATAACAGATGTTACCATACAAACTCCCATTACTTTTAAAATCTTCATCTTCCTAACACAACCTTCCCTTCTCCGCAGCGTACAAATCAACTTATCCCTTTGCCTAAGAATATGCATTAAACACATATTTTCTTTCACTTAAATTTGATTCGCTCACTGAAACATTGATTTATAATATAAGAAAAAATCATGATGGAAATATGGTATTTTACAAGAAATGGATAATTTTCCCTACTATCCCTGATAGCACCATTCCCTGTTTTCGCTCATACAATAACATAAGCGATAATAAGGAGAATCTTATGGAAAAATTAATGGAAATCAAGCACGTGGGCTATTCCTACCATACAATGCAGGGAGAAACCCCCGCGCTTCATAATATAAATTTCACGGTTCATAAGGGTGATTTTCTGGCGGTTGTCGGTCCCAGTGGATGCGGCAAATCCACCCTCCTGTCTCTTCTGGCAGGTCTGATAGAGCCGGAACACGGTTCTATTCTGCTATATGGACAGAAATTATTCCAAAAAAGCGGCGGAACCATCGGTTATATGCTGCAGCATGACCACCTCTTAGAATGGCGCACGATTGAAAAAAATGTGTTGTTAGGGCTGGAAATTCAGAACAAACTGACACCTGCTGCAAAAGAACGGGTCTTAGATATGTTAAAAACTTACGGATTGTATAAATTCAAAGATGCCAGACCATCCCAGCTCTCTGGGGGGATGCGGCAGCGGGCGGCATTGATACGCACCCTTGCGCTGGAACCGGAAATCCTGCTATTGGATGAGCCATTTTCTGCCCTGGACTATCAGACAAGACTTACTGTCGGCGATGACATCGGCTCCATCATTAAAAAAGAACAAAAAACAGCCATTCTGGTTACTCATGACTTATCGGAAGCCGTAAGCCTCGGCAACCAAGTCCTGGTATTAAGCAAACGCCCGGCAACCCTCAAGAACGTTGTCGATATTTCTTTCCCACAAAATACCAGTCCGCTCGAACGCAGAAATTTACCGGAATTTAAAGATTATTTTAATCAAATATGGAAGGAGCTGAATGACAATGAGTGAGATTTCCCTTGCCCAGCAGAAGTTTCTGCTGGCCCAGAAAAAACATAGACGCACGGTTGCTGCAAGCAGGCTGTGTATTTTTGTGCTGTTCCTCACAATCTGGGAGTGTGCAGCAAGAATGAATCTGATAGATTCATTCTTTTTCAGCAGTCCCTCAGATGTAATTTTATGTGCCTATAATATGCTTTTGGATCACACATTGTTTACCCACGTAGGCGTTACGCTATTTGAAACCATCAGCAGCTTTGTACTGGTGACAATTCTGGCGCTCCTGACAACGATTATCCTATGGCTGAACAGGAAAATTTCCGAGACATTGGAACCCTACCTGGTTATTTTAAACAGCCTGCCAAAATCCGCTCTGGCGCCCCTGCTCATTGTCTGGCTGGGAGCCGATTACAATACAGTCATCATCACCGGCATATCCGTGGCAGTCTTTGGCTCTATCTTAAGCCTGTACACCAGTTTTCAGTCCGTAGACCCGGAAAAAATCAAACTGATTAAGACCCTGGGCGGAAAGAAACACCATATCCTCACCAAAGTAGTGCTTCCTGCCAATATTCCAGCTCTGTTCGCCGTCATGAAAGTAAACATTGGACTCTGTCTGGTGGGCGTGATTATCGGGGAATTTATCTCCTCACGCCAGGGCCTTGGCTACCTGATTATCTACGGCAGCCAGGTTTTTAAATTAGATTGGGTCATCATGTCCATCGTAATCCTCTGCCTGCTCGCCTGGGGACTTTACAGCTTATTAAGCCATTTAGAAAACCGTTATCTAAAACGCATGTCTTAACATGGCAGCTTTTTAGCAAGCGACAAATAATTTCCCTTTATTACAACACTCTCCGGGAAATGTGCACAATCTTTGCAAGACAAATTCTGCACTCAGACGCGGCAAAAACCAACACAGGAAACGTCATAAAAACTTATGGCGTTTCCTATAAATATTATCACAGCATCAAAAAACCCCCTCAAAAATATCAGCTAAGGTCATTTTAATATGCGGAAACTCCTTGAGCGTTATCTCCGTCATTGCATTATAGTCCTCATCTTCTTCATCATCCTGCAGCAAATAATTCTGCTGCAGAACATATTTCCCATCCTCAAGGTAATAAATTTCCACAGCCCCCTGCGGGGAAACCAGCCAGTACTCTTCTACGCCAGCTTTTTCATAGATATCTTTTTTGACTGTCCTGTCCCGCTTGGCAGTTGAAGGACTTAAAGTCTCAGTAATAAACTTGGGAATCCCACTGTATGACCCGCCCTTCAAATGCTTACGGTCACAGATTACCATAATATCGGGACGCAGATAGTCATCATTGATTTCAGCATGGTACTTAAAATCAAGATTCTCCATAAACACAAGACACAAGCTATCTTTTAAAGCATTGCCAATCGTCCTATAAATATTTCCATTGACAATCCCATGCTGATACCCTGGGGCAGGCGACATGTTATATACCACCCCATTAACTTTTTCGTCTTTCCTGCGTTCAAACTCTGCTAACCCCATAAATGTCACATCCTTCCTGAAAGGCAGTACTTATCACAGATACGGCAACATAAGGCTGACTACTTTTTCTTTTTCTCTGCCTTTTTCTTGCTGTCAATCATCGCTTTAAGTTTTAAGGCCTTATCTATATTTCCCTCCACCTTGAGTTTCTTCATGGTAAATGCAAACACAGGGTCTAACTTTCCTTCCGCAATCTTCATCAGATTTTCCGCAGAAGCCGTAAATGCGGCATCTCTGTCATGGTAGTCATACGGCTCCACGTAGAGCTTGCCGTCTTTTACTTCCACATAGAAAATGCCCTCTGCCTCACCAGTGATATTAAACTGATAAGCCAGGTGCTCCGTAATGTCCGAGACATCGGCGGTCATAAATTTCTCTTTTACTTTTGCAAAAAATTCTTCATACGTCATATTCCATTCCTCCTATCTCAAAATTTGAAATTTGTCAATATATCTCCCGATATATTTTGTAA
>CAJUHY010000048.1:423-20396 GCA_910585895.1 uncultured Lachnospiraceae bacterium | reverse complement strand
GCTTCCGCCATATATTCCCTAACTTTCTCTTCACACTCCCGCTGCTTTCTTTCATCAACCAAATCACATTTCGTAATGACAAACACTGCCTTCTTGGAATCTGCGCCTTCAAGAAAATCCCACACAGCAAAATCCTTGACATCTCGTACACTGAATACAGCAATCAGGACGTCGCTCTGCCGAACGACCTCCTTCATTTTATCCGCATAAGCAGCTTCATTGATTGTGTCAAGACCCGGCGTATCAACGACGGACATTCCTCTCAAGCCAACCGCCTGGCGAAAATAACGTCTGCTGTATGTGTCTGTCTGGAACTCAGCCTCCTCCTCCCCATAACGGTATTCCTGTATCCACGCAGTTGACGAAATTTCATCCTGCGCATACAGAATTCCACCGAAAAGATCGTTTAACAGCGTGGATTTCCCCACACCGCTGCTTCCAATTACGGCTATCCTGAGAAACCGGGACAATTTCTGCAGAAAATCTTTTACAAACTGCTTTTCTTCCATGGCATCTGTATCTTTCAGAACCTCATTGATATTCTCAAGCAGCCCCAACAAAATTTGGTTATCCTGATTTGCCAGCATCATCTTTTGCATCTCAGCTTCCACACCTCTTCCCCTTTCTCATAATTATGTAATTTTGTTCCATTATAACATCTTAAAAATGTCGTTTTAAGTAATTTATCATTTTTAATTATACTATTAACAAAAATATAACATCTACAATACGAATCATGAGGAAAGGAGCGATACTATGGAACAGTTTGTAAGAGACCGGATTACACAATTGCGTCTGGCAAAAGGCGTGTCCGAATACCAGATGAGCTACGATTTGGGACATAGCCGCGGATACATCTACAACATTTCCTCCGGCAAATCCCTGCCCTCCATGAATGAATTTTTTTCTATCTGTGAATACTTCGGCATCAGCCCCCACGAATTCTTCGATACCGGGCACAACAACCCGGCGCTGATAGCGAAAGTCGTGGACGAGCTAAAGGAACTTAACGATGATGACATACTAATGATTCTCACTTTCATCAAAAGATTAAACAGACATAACTAAGACAAAAATCCGCTGCCATCCAAAATCATCTGAATGGCAGCGGATTTCTATTTTTATATAGACCGTAACCTGCTTACTCAATAATTAAATTCTCAGTTACAATTCCAAGAACTTCCAGTTTGGCTTTCACCTTGCGAAGCTGATTGGACAATTCTTTGAAAAATTTGCAGGTACTGGAACATTTGCCAGAAGAAGCATTGATGCCCTACTGCTGTTTCCTCTTCGGCAATGCAACTTTCTGGTCCACCGTAACCTGCTCCTCCAGGCAGCTGAAAATTTCATCCACATCTTTCTTCTCCATCTTAGGCGTCAGCAGGCTGACAACCGGTACGACAATCAATCCGGCAATCATAGCGATTGCTCCTGCATTGATGGGAGAGGCTATATAAGAAAAGAACATATTAGATACAGTAATGCCGATTCCGCAGGCAAAGCTTGCCCACACTGCCGCTTTGGTCACGCCCTTCCAATACAATCCATACAGGAACGGAGCCAGGAATGCACCTGCCAGCGCACCCCAGGAAATACCCATCAGCTGCGCAATAAACTGTGCAATGGATTTCGGCGGGAAGAGCGCCAATACTACAGAACATACAATAAAGAACACCAACAGGATTCTCATATATAAAATCTGCTTTTTCTCGCTCATATTTTTCACAATATTGTCTTTCAGAAAATCAAGCGTCAATGTTGAACTTGACGTCAGCACCAGTGAAGACAAGGTCGACATGGAAGCTGACAATACCAGCACAATAACAATTCCTACAAGGATATCCGGCAGCGTAGACAACATGGAGGGGATAATCGCATCGAAAATAACGCTTCCATCCTCCTTACGGATTGCCGGCGTATCAAACAGCCTTCCAAAGCCGCCCAGGAAATAACAGCCGCCGGAAACAACAATGGCAAAGACTGTGGAAATTATCGTTCCTGACTGCACTGACTTCTCATCCTTAATCGCATAAAATTTATGTATCATCTGCGGCAATCCCCAGGTTCCCAGGGAAGTGAGGATGATAACGCCCAAAAGATTTAAAGGGTCGGGTCCAAAGAAAGAAGTAAATGCGCCTTTCTGCCCCATTGTCACCGCCACATCGCTCTCCATCTCTGCGAGGGATTTGACAGCATTGAGAAAACCGCCCTGACCATTTAAAACAGCCGCTATAACAGCCACAATTCCTCCCAGCATAACAATACCCTGAATAAAATCATTGATTGCTGTCGCCATATAGCCGCCAAGAATCACATAAGCGCAGGTCAGAATTGCCATAACGATTACACAAACCTCATAAGGAATGTCAAATGCCATGCCGAACAGCCGGGATAAGCCATTGTACACCGATGCCGTATATGGAATCAGGAATACAAAGGCGATGGCGGACGCTGCAATCCTCAGCGCCTTGCTGTTGTATCGCTTACCAAAATAATCCGGCATAGTTGTTGCTGACAGATGGTTGCTCATTATCCTGGTGCGCCTGCCCAGCACAACCCACGCCAGAAGGGAACCAATCACCGCATTTCCAATGCCAATCCAGGTAGAAGCAAGACCATATTTGTAGCCAAACTGCCCAGCATACCCGACAAACACAACAGCCGAAAAATAAGATGTTCCATAGGCAAATGCCGTAAGCCACGGCCCCACGCTCCTGCCGCCTAACACAAAATCATCTACATTGGTGGCATGTTTACGGGAATACAGCCCAACACCCACCATCACTGCAAAAAACAAGACTAAAAAAATAATTTTTACTAACACGTTTTCTCCTCCTTGTCCGGTCGCGCTGCGAAAACCGTTCCTAACAGCTTTCCAGCGTTCTGCCCTAGTATTTTAGATAAATCTTTATTATCAACGACGAGACTCCTGATATGTTCCAGGGATTCCTTCTGCCCACTCCAGGGACTGTCCGTAGCGAATAAAATTCTGTCTGCGCCATGTTTTTTCAATATATTAAGAAAAACTTCATCCTTAATATAACCAGCGGTAAACGAAGTGTCTAAATAGACATCCTTCCCTGCCAACAATTCTTCCACATCCTCCCACATATCGAACCCGCCATAATGCGCCAACACTAAATTCTTAGGAGCCACTTCATCAACAACCCTGCAAATCTGATGCGGTGTGCAGCGTACATTGTCTGGAAAACCCACATCCACTCCAGCATGGACAACGCTCACAAGCCCCAATTCAGAGGCATAATCGAGAATCCTCATATATTTGATGTCATCAAAACAGGTGTCCTGGTAATCAGGGTGAAGTTTAATCCCCAAAAGTCCCAGTTCTTTGACCATGCGCAATTCTCCCTTGTAGTCTGAGGATTCCGGGTGGATTCCGCCAAAAGACCACAGGCGCGTCCGCCTGTTTCGATACTTTTCATTTAACTGCGCTGCAAACTTGTTAATAGTATGAAACTGCTCCGGTTTTGTCACTACCGGCAACACTACCGACACATCCACGCCAGACGTCTCCATAGACTTTACCAGCCCTTCTTCCGTTCCATCACAAAACGCCTGGATATGTGCCTTTTCCTCTAAATATGCAATTGTCTTGCCCGCTATTTTCTCCGGGAAAATATGCGTATGAAAATCTACCACCATCCTGCACACCTCATTTAAATGCTAAATCGCTTTATCACTTTAAAGCGGTAGTGTCATTTTGCCTGAAAAAAGAATCTCGTCTGCGAGATTCCGAGTGCCCGGCCTTCCGGGCAAAGAAAAAGCGATAGACGGGGCTCGAACCCGCGGTCTCGACCTTGGCAAGGTCGCGCGTTACCAACTACGCCACTATCGCATAAGATATATCTGTCAAACACAAGTAGAATTATACTATAGTATGATTCCTGTGTCAAGGAAAAAATTACAATTTTCTCAAAAAAATCTTCTCTCATATTCTCCTCACCCGTCTCATATAGTAAATTAAAGAGAAATTAAGGAGGAGTCCTGTGAGTTCTAAAACAAAAATCGTTGTTCTTCATTTAAAAGAACTGGTGTATACAGCTATTTTCGCCACACTGGGAATTCTTCTGATTATACTGCTGATCTTTATGTTCCTGCCGGATAACAAAGACAAAGATACCAAAGAGACAATGACATATACGGCAGGGGTCTATACTTCTTCCATTCAGCTCAATGACAATGCCATAGACGTGGAAGTAGTGGTTGATGAACACCATATCAACTCTATCAGCCTGGTAAATCTAGATGAGACTACAGCAGCCATGTACCCGCTCATGCAGCCGGCATTGGATAATCTGACCCAGCAGATATACGAAAAGCAGTCACTGGAAAATATCTCCTATGGAGACGACAACCAGTACACCTCGATGGTTCTTTTAAATGCCATCAACTCTGCACTGGAAAAAGCAGCCGTTAAAGAAGACTGATACATAAACGAAATGCACAGCTACTTACTGACTGCTTTCCCTCCCACGGCATACTGTATACTTCTGTGTGTTCCGCAGTGCCGCCTGAAAGCCCCGGCTTTCTCATTGACGGGCATTCGCCCCATCAGAACTGTCAAGCCCAATCTCAGCTGCAAGCAGCCATTTTGCGCTTGACAGTTTTGGCGCTGCCTTCGTTTTTCTTCGTGGGTCCTTCCTCATGTCATTTTGGTCCTCCTTAGGTCATTAAACACACATGATAATTCCGCCATCACTGGCATACAGGCTGCTGATTCCTGCCGTATCAATCACAAATACATCTTTAAAAATTCCGATTTCCCTGATTTTCTCAGCTGCAGCTTGTGCGCGCTTGGCAGCATTGCAGTGAGATATGGCAAAAATTTTCTCCTGAGGATTCTTCGTTTTCTCCACCAAATCTTTTATCATCTTATCAACAGCATGAATCATGCCCCGCGCCTGCCCAAGCTGGCAAATAGTCCCTTCCGGCGTTGCCCCCATCACTGGTTTGATGTTCAGAGCGCTGGCTACAAATGCCTTGATATTGCTGAGCCTTCCGTTCTTCCTCAGCGCCTCTAAGGACTCCAGCACAAAAGAAGTATTTAAATTTTCGATAAACTTATCTACCTTGGCAACAATCTCCTCAAACGCAAGACCTGCCTCCTCATACTCCTGTATCTTCATGGCAATCACCGTCTGTCCCACTGATGCTGATTTGGAATCAAACACATGAATCTTCTTTGTCCCATGCTCCTCTAGGTACAGCTTCCTTCCAAGCTGTGCGCTGTTACAGGAACCGCTTAACTGCGCGGAGAGAGTTACCGCATAGATATGCTCTGCCTCACATTCATACGCTTTTACATATTGCTCCGGAGATGGACAGGTAGACCGCGGGCAATTGGGACTTTCTTTCATGCGCCTTAAAAAGTCCTCCTGGTCAAAACTCTCATCGTCCACAATCCGGTAATCATCTACAAAAAGTTCCAGCGATACCGTCTCAAAATGCCCGCTTGCTTTGAGTTCCTCTGGCAATTCTCCACAGCTATCCACCACAATCTTATATCTCATGTTCTTCCTCCTGAATTTTTCTGCAATATAATCTCTCTTATGTAGTATTTTTCATCAGAAAATTTGTTACTCAAAATTTTATAATAAATTAATGAAAATTATTTTATGTAGTTTTAAATACTACTTTATACTAGCACAAATATTCAGGTTTGAAAAGTCCTTTTTTAAGATTGGTTAAAACAAAAGCTGATTTCTTTCCACAGACTGTCTTCGAGATAATTTATCTGACTGAGACCTGCACAGTAATCTGCAATATGCCCATCCTGGATAAAATACTGAAACGCCTGCTCTTTGAGGCTGTCGTCGGAAAAACGCAGCGTCAGCACCCTTTTTTCCTCCCAGGCCTGGGCAAGCATAAAACCTATTTGTTCCGGCTGCCACTCTTCAATATAGTTTCCTTCTTTTATATAGTAATTATTCAAAACAGCCGTACATTCCGGCAGAAGGATTTCCTTATCAGGCTCATGTCCCAGCTGCATCTCCGCTGTGGTCATTGCCATATAATTATAGTCGATAAAGGATGTCTCCACACCCTCCCGGTTCCGGTAACCATTGTTTCCCCATGTGGCATCCATATAGTAATATTCTCCGTCAAGACAAATCAGATTCCATGCATGGGGCTGCCCTAACGCCTTTCCAGAAACAATCACACTCTCAATTCCGAGCTGTTCCAACAAATACTGGACGGCACAGGCATATCCCTGACAAACCGTCTGCCGCCGGATAAACACGCTGATAATATTCTGGCTGTCCTCAGCATCCTCCACATATTCCGTATTCAGCGCCAGCAGTTCATATACATATTTTGCTTTCTGGTAATCGCTATCATTCAATGAGATTCCTGCAAACCATTGTTCCACAACCTGGTCAATTTTCTCCTGCATAAGACGGCGTTCTTCCCTGTTCAATGTATACTTGGGAGAAAATTCCAGACTCACCAGTTCGCCACCCTTTGTGTATCTTGTAAACACATAGCCATTCACCCAGAACAATCCGCCATAATCGCTGCAAAGCGCAGTATAGGCATGGTTCATGACATCTGTATCTATCGTAGAAAGCGAGATTTTTTCCTGCTGGCTCAAAATCGCAGTTAACATCTCATCATAAACTCTCTTGCCTTCCTCATCCAACTGCTCATACGCATATTTGCCTACAGAAACTTTTTGAACTGGTTTGACCTCTTTCTGTTCTGCCCGTGGAATCTCTGCTTTTTGCTGGTTAGGTTCATCTGCAACCTGCTGGGTATCCTGAGCACGCTCCAGATACCTGTCCTCCTGCAGAATCTTCTGCAAATCCTCCGGGGAACATCCTGCCATATTGCCGCACAACAACATAAAAGCAAATACCCAGATTATTTTACTATATCGTTTCCTCATCTATCCTGCCCTTCATCCTTTTCCCTAAAAAGCTATCCGCTGCAACATGCTGCTATGCCTGAAAATAAGCACACAGCAAATCTGTCAATGACTTCATATCCGCCGCCCCCATCGTCTCAACTGCCGAATGCATGGCAAGCACCGGTACTCCAATATCCACTGTCCTCACCGGCAGAAAGCTGGAGGCGATTGCACCCAGCGTCCCCCCGCCCGCCATATCTGAGCGGTTGGCAAATTTCTGATAAGGTATTCCAGACTTCCTGCAAATCTGTTCCACCACTGCCACCGCCTCACAGTCTGTGGCATAAGACTGAGAAGAGGCTTCCTTGATACAAATCCCCTTTCCCAGCGCAGGCTTATTCGTTATATCCATTTTCCCCATCTGATTAGGGTGCAGCCCATGCGCCACATCCACAGACAGCAAAAATGCATCATACAAACTTGCCGAAATCTGTGCTGGAGTCCGATTTAAAGCCACCAGGATTCTCTGCAGAAGATTCTCCAGCAGAGCTGAACCCGCCCCCTGTTTGGTACGGCTCCCTACCTCCTCATGGTCGAACAGCGCAACTACACGAATTCCTTCCTCACAGCTGCTATCTATAATTCCGGTCAATAATGCCTGCACCGAAGTAAGATTATCCAGTCTCGGCGACAATATCAGTTCCTCTTCTATACCAGCATACTGCGGTCTCTCCCGGCAATATACCCACAATTCAAAATCCAAGATGTCTGCTGGCTCTGTCTGCAGCTCCTTTGCCAAAAAGTCTAAAAATTTCTTATCTCCATCACCTGCCAGACCAAGAATCGGCAGAAGGTCTTTCTGTTTATTCAGTTCGATTCCTTTATTGACTTCCCGATTCATATGGATAGCGAGGTTAGGAATAACTCCCAAGGTTCGCTCCATTGAAAAATAACGCATCTGAGGATGCATAACATCTTCACTCGCCAACGCCACACGCCCGGAAATCCCAAGGGGACGGTCCAGCCAGGTATTCAAAATTGCTCCTCCATAAACCTCCACATTGACCTGCGCATATCCGCCCGCCATCACATCCGGATTAGGTTTTATCCGCAGACATGGAAAATCCGTATGCGCTGCGCCAATCCGTATAGAATCCTTAAATCCTGCACGTTTGTGGACTGTAAACGCAAATAGCGTTGTATCGTGATGTTTCACATAGTATCTGCCAGTATCTGCCAATCCCCAAATCTTCTGAAATGAAAGTTCCTCAAACCCCGCTTGCTGCAGTCTGCTTTCGGCTTCCTGCACCACCAACGGTGCACTGGTCCCCTTCTCCAGCAGACGAAAAAATGATTCCCCTGTGCGCTCCATGTCCTGCCTCCTGATTCTTTCCTGTCCATTTTCTGTATAGCTTTCAGTTATAAACTGTTCCAAATTACCGTTGAATAAACATTATACTATAAATAAAAATATTTTTCCAGAACATTTCATTCATCATCACAAGAATTAGTAACAATTCAGCCATTCGAAATTTGCTTTCCGGACTTTGCTGTTTTCAGCATTTTGTGTTACTATTTTCCAGAGGAGGTATTTTATGACATCACTATCAATTCTAAACGTGAAAGAGTTTATGAATATTTTATTGCGCAGCGAGACTTTCGATGGCTTTTTACTCTCAGAAGGTTCCATTACCACTTATATGGCTTTTCACCTCGATGGTCGCTGCAGGGCTGACTTTTTCAGTCCGGAGGATGAATATTATTCACAGGTTAACCAGGAAAATTACATCCCCTTTTCGTTGGCACGCCCTGTCTGCTTCGACTTAATCAAGGGCAAACGCACACCCTCATCGTTTCATTTCGTCTTCCAGCTTTCCAGTGAGAACCAGGCAAAAACTCTTTCCTCTATTGGCAGCAATCTTTTGCCGGATGATATTTCAGGCATGTATATCAACCTCAAATACCACAACCAACAGCTTACCTGTACCACAGGTGTGTCCTGCCGTGTATTTTCTCTCGATAAGTCACTGGAACAAGCCTGGGATGAGTTGGTAAAACGTTTTCTCAAAGCACACCGCATTCCTTTCGAGGAATTGTTGTAAGAAAATACATGAATTGTAAAATATTCCTTTACTTTTTAAAAATAATGTGATATGGTAGAAACATGCTAAAAATAAGGGCATATATTATATATTGGAGGTACTGACATGCAAGGTACAGTAAAATGGTTTAACAACCAAAAAGGATATGGCTTCATCTCTGATGAATCCGGCAATGATGTATTTGTTCACTACTCCGGATTAAACATGGAGGGCTTTAAGTCATTAGAAGAAGGCGCTACTGTTGAGTTTGATGTTACCGAAGGTTCTAAGGGACCTCAGGCTGTCAACGTGACTGTAGTACGCTAATTTCATCGAGCTTTTCAATGTACCTTTGTCTGAATATAGAAAATTCGATTTTTCTTAAGATTAAGATATTGAAAAAGAGGTGATTACAAAAAGCTGCCTATGGCAGCTTTTTGTTTATATGTTTTCCCACATAATCGGAATACTTCATGACATGAACGCATTTTGTGCAGCAAGTTCCTACTTTCTGGCAACCGCCACGAGAATGCTCCCAATAAATATCATGAAATCAGAAATATTAAACACAACTCTGTTTATCCAGGAAAATGGCGTACGAAAACTGAAATAATCCACAACATATCCGTTGGCAATCCTGTCACAGAGATTGCTGCCACCGCCGCCCAGCAGAAAACTCAACCCCAAAAGCACGCCTGGATTATCCTTTTTACGCAGCAAAAGCGCCCAGACAATTCCCAATACCAACAGCAGCGCGCCGCAGAGGTTTCTCACCAGACTGGGGCTCTTTTCCAGAAAATTCAAGACTGCCCCACGATTGTGGTATCTATGCAATACTATCCTGCCTTTGCAGATGAACTTTTGTTTTTTGGGTTCTATATGTGTTTCAATATACTTTTTCAGGAAAAAATCTCCTACAAATATGACCGAAGCCATAACTACATATATCATCTCTTATCCTCTCCGTCTACTGAATCCGAAAATCCTCAAACGTTTTGTAAACATTCATCCTTCCCCATCCATAAGCTTTATCCGGGTACATGCGCTGCGGATCACGGTCTGCACTCTGAATCAGGGAATTCTTGATGGCTACGCCGGTAATTGTAGAATAATTCCCCCTGACAATACCCCACTCTATCATCAGCGCAACGCCGCCTGAAGCAACCGCCGCTGCCGCGCTGGTTCCGCTCCTGGTAACAAACATCCCTCCGGGAGCTGCACCATATACCTCCACGCCAGGCGCCACAAAATCCGGTTTTATCAGCCCACTCGCCGTAAAACCTCTGCCAGACCTTAAATAAATACTGTTATCTCCTGCATCATATGCCCCTACCGTCATTGGCGCAGCTGCCGATGATGGCACCGTAAGCGTTGTATCGGGATTGGAGCGGACAAAAAATACCTCGCCTGTCAGAAACTCCTCCAACGGAAGCCATACATGAAACGTATCAGAAATTTCTGACTGCTGATAAACTCTGATATTCCATATTCCCTGCGTAGGTTTAGTGAAACTTATATAAATTACCTGAGAGCCATCCAGGATACCGGAAATCCGGTAGTCCACGGCCACCTTCGTATCCTCAAACAGAAAATTATATTCCCTGCCACCAGACAAGATAAAGTCACTGGGCATACGTTCCCCGGTGGGCGAAATAATGTCTACCACAAAACGTTGAGGCGCCCTCGCCCAGACTTCCGCATAAAAGCCTTTCACCCTTTCTCCTACGCTTATTTCAACGTTCTTATAATATTCATCGCTTTGGATTTCTCCCAGAAAATGGTGACGGGAATTCCCTTCATTTCCCGCTGCTATCACCACCGCATGGTCTCTGCGCAACGCCATGCCATTCAGCATGGTTGAGAGCGGATTTACACCCGTATGCCCCCCCATATCCGTCCCCAGCCCCACACAAATAACAAGAGGCATATGGAGTTCCTGTGCAAGCCGGTTTAAGTAAACCACTCCTGCCATGATATCATTCTCCTGATAAGCAACAGCATCCTGGCTGATAAAGTAAAAGTCCCGCAGATACTGCTTGGCAGGTTTTAGTTTGACCATAGCTATCTTACTGTAAGGGGCCGCTCCCACAAAATTTTTCTCAGGAATCTCACTTCCCGCCGCAACGCTTGCCATATAAGTCCCATGCTCCTCTTCATCCGTCATGGGCACAATCTCACGAGGATTCATACTTTTCAGCGCACGGTTAATCTCCTCGTCCGTATACTGACTTCCGTAAATAAAGCCTTCCGGCGGCGTTCCGCTCCTGTCTGTTTGGTCCCACACCGCCGCAATCCTGGTGCTGCCATCGCTGTTGCGGAAAACCGGACTCTCATAATCAATCCCGGAATCAAGAAAACCAATCAATACACCCTGCCCCTTCAAGGCCAATGTAGGCTGGTTCTGCAGACGCAGTATCCCGCTTACTTCCAATGCGCTCTCATCCATGGGGGCATAACATCCGGGAATTGCATTATAACTGTAATTTCTGATAGTGAGCGGCGGATTATCCGCCCGCGGCACATAAACTATATCATACGTAATATCGAGCTTCTGTGTACAGGATGATGCCGGGAACCGCCGCGCCTCCAAAATATACTCATCAATAAAATCATAATAGTCATTTGAATAGACCGCTTCTTCACAATCCATATGCTGCTCTTTTCTTTTTTATCAGCATATGCAGTAAATTCACGGCTTATGCTCCCGCCGTCTCCGGCAGTGTACAGCCGCGCATACTGATAATTGGCGCTCCATGATTGTCTATATAATCTTCGGTGATGGTCACCATACCAATACTGTCATCTTTAGGAATCTCGTACATGATATCCAACATAAACTCTTCGATTATGGCTCTCAGAGCACGTGCGCCAACATCCTTCTTTTTCGCTTTCCTGGCAATTGCATGAAGCGCGTTTACTTCAAATTCCAGCTTGACCTCATCCATTGCCAGCAATTTCTGGTATTGCTTGACTATCGCACTCTTAGGCTCGGTAAGAATGCGCACCAGCATATCCTCTGTCAATGCATCTAAAGCAAATATTACCGGAAGACGACCAAGAAACTCTGGAATCATGCCATATTTGCGGATATCCTCTACCTCTACACGCTGCAGAAGATTATCTTCTCCATCGTATTTATCTTTCAAATCCGCGTGGAACCCCATCGCCGACTGCTTATTTAAACGTTCTTTTATAATATCTTCCAAATCAGGAAATGCACCGCCGCAGATAAATAGTATATTCCTGGTATTGACAGTGGCAAGAGGCACCATGGCATTCTTACTGTTCGCCCCCACAGGGACTTCAACCTCAGCGCCCTCCAGCAACTTTAACATGCCTTGCTGTACGCTCTCTCCACTGACATCGCGCTGGTTCGTAGTCTTCTTCTTGGCAATCTTGTCAATCTCATCAATAAAAATAATGCCATGCTCTGCACGTTCCACGTCATTGTCTGCCGCCGCCAGAAGCTTGGACACCACGCTCTCAATATCATCCCCGATATAGCCGGCTTCCGTAAGGGAGGTGGCATCGGCTATGGCAAGCGGCACATCAAGAAGCCTTGCCAGAGTCTTAACCATATATGTTTTTCCGCTTCCAGTAGGTCCCAACATCAGCATATTTGATTTCTCAATCTCAATGCCATCCTGTTCATCGTTGGTAACACGCTTATAATGGTTATATACTGCCACGGACATAACCTTCTTGGCATGTTCCTGCCCGACAACATATTCATCCAGACTTGCCTTTATCTTATGGGGCGCCGGAATGGACTTGATGTCCAGTTCAGGTTTTGCTTTCTTCTCCTCTTTGGCCTTTTTCTTCTTGAGCTTCTGACTCTTGGGCATCGCACTCATATTCTGAAGATCTGCCAGATTTATCATGCTGATATTGGGCATATTCCCAAAATTCCCCATATCGCCAATCGGAAACCCCGCATGATTCATGGTATCAAATGTTTTCTGCATACAGTCCGAACAGATACAGATATTATTGGGAATATGAATCATCTTGCCGGCCTTGCTTCCCGGTCTGTGGCAGATGAAACAGATATCCTCATATTCCTCCGCTCCTGTCTCATCCATGACATCTTTATCTTCTATGTTCTCGTTATCTTCTATCTTATCTTTATCACTCATCCTGAATTCTCCTTCTTCTATTACACATCTTGCTAAAAGCAAAGTTTAATTTGAAAATCTGGTTTAATTATAATTCAAGGATGGATATTACACAACTGGTTTTCGCAAGAGTTTAGAAATTTGGGTTTCCTCGTTTTTTATCACAGCCTATATTATTGTACCAAAAGGTCATGCTGCCTTTGGCAGCGTAGACATCTTGCACAAAAAGTGTCTGGAAAGCTAGCTTTCCATGGCACTTTTATGTGCAAAGTGTTTCCATCACGTTGTGATGGAAACCTTTTGGTACTATAAAATCACAAAACGAGAAAACTCAAATTTAGAAAAGTTTTATACATAGTTACAGCAGTCAATATTCATAAAAGAAATTATAACCACAGAATTTCTGGGTCAGAGGGTCGAAATAGAGCCCCATCGCTGCCTCGCCCTGCACCAACAGCAGAATCATATCCTTTAACTCCACTACCTGATAGGAATAATTAACAGAATATTCCACATCCTTCACCAAATCAAATTCAACATTATCCTGATATATTGATTTCCATTCCTCCTCTAACACCTGGAATCTTTGTGCCAGCTCCTCATCCTCCATTTTTCCCTGTACAATATTCTGCAGCCAAAGTAATCCATACAGATATGCATTTTCGTACTCGCCGTTGCGTATATAAATGGTGGGTGAACCCATATCATTCAACTGTGACATATAGGAAAAATACTTGGAAAAACTCGTCTCCGACTGTTCTAATATCTCCACCATCTTCTGTTTGCCCTCTTTCCACTCATCCTGTTCCTTGTGTTCCCCAGTGACATACTCTGAACAGGTAAAGTTGATGACATTCCAATCACTGCAGGCAATGCGTACCTGATAACGCTTTCCTCCCAGATAAAGGACATTACGGTAGAAATATATCGTGCCTACCGACACATTTTCAGTCATTACCATATTCTGCAGGATATGGCGCCTTCTTACCTGAAACCAGTCAAAAACCTCCTCCATTCCCACACCTGCCTCACAGGCAATCAGTTCACTGAAATAAGCATCCGTAGAAAGGAAGCACTGCAGCTGCCGGTCCAATATTTCTCCTGTCTGTACGCCAGGGATTGATGAGGCCGCCGCTGCTTCCACCTGTCCCCATTTTTCCCAATCCTGTACATCAGATACTCTCTGCGGGAAATACTGCTGTATAAATAAATCTTCTCCCAGAAAAGTAGGAACGTTTGCTTCCTGTTCCTTTACCGGGTTTTCCGGGTAATAATTCCAAGGAAAGATTTCAATATCATCCTCAATTTTTCCATAAAAAATGTTAGAACCAGCATCTTCATACCTGGCTTGCTCCGGAACACTCTCGCTTCTCAAAATCTGCTTTCCCTGCTCCACAATACCCAGATAGCCCAGCCCCAGGATAATCGCTGCACATACAAGAGTAAGCAGCATTGACTTTACGTTACGCATACTCTTTCCCTCCTTTCATGCGGATGAAAACACAGGTGCCTTCCCCTGGCCGGCTCTCAAAATGCATCTTTCCCTGATGGTTGGAAACAATCTCCGCACAGAGCGCCAAGCCAAGCCCTGCTCCGCCATGGGCGCGGCTGCGTGCCTTATCAACCATATAAAACGCCTGCGTAATCTTGGTAATCTCTTCTTCTGGAATACCCACCCCTTCGTCTTTTACCTCAATGCAGAAACAGCTTTCTTCAAACCTCCCAATAACAGTGATGTTCCCCCCCTCCTGGGAGGCTTTGATGGCATTATCCACCAGGTTATAAAGTAAAGATTTGAACAATTCACGGTCCACGCACAAAAGTCCCTTTTCGGCTTTACAGGACAAATGCATATTATGGCTGTCAGCAATCACTTTCAGGGAAATACCAATTTCACGAAACAAGCCTTCCATATCCTCCTGCTGCCATTCCAGCTTAGCTTCCCCTACAGTAATCAACTCCATCAGCTTGCCCGAAAGCGTACGCATACGGCTGGCTTCCTCCTTAATTATTCCTGCATACTCAATGCGGTTATCTTCCGTGATATCTTTTTTTATCTGCAGAAGGTCCGAAAAGCCTAAAATGGAAGTCAGGGGCGTCTTCATCTCATGAGCCAGATTATCAATAAAATGTTTGCGGTCTTCCGCTACACTCTCCAATGCGCTGACATTGGTCTCCACTGACTCCGCCATGATATTCATGTTCCTCGCCAATTCTGACAATTCATCGTGCCCCTTGACCAAAATACGTTTTTTGTAATTCCCCAGAGCAATCTCTCCCGTTCCTTCATTTACTCTCTTTAAAGGCTGCAGAAGCATTTTTACTACAATCAGTAGGATGAACGCGATTACAATCGCACAGGACATGCTGATAATTTGTATTTCATAAAGCATATTTTCATGTATTTTAACGACATCCCGAATATCGTTCTCCGTGATGATATAATATATTTTTCCCTCAAGGCTCTCCGTGGAAGCTGTGTACAGCTGATATTCCTGCACCTGCATATAAGGATTTTTTCCTTCCTCTGCCGCCTCCACAAGCTCTTGTGGAATTTTCATTGACTTGTTGGCATAGACTACCGTCTTCTCCCCATCCAGAAATGCTACGCCATTGCCGCTCTCTCCAAAAGTCTCTGTCATAAAACTCAGCATTGTACTTTCATCAAGTACTATGGCGTTCTTCCTCAGACGCTCCGTCAGCAGCATACTCTTAAAACTGGTAACAAGAAACTCGTGTTCACTGTATACGCCCTGTTTCTTCTGGTCCATTGCCAGAGAAAAACTGTTTTTTAACAACAAAATACTGGTCATGCTCACAGCAAGCATTACCAGTATCAATGTATATAGAAAAATTTTTTGCCAAAGTTTCATCAACTACTCCTTCGCACTTTCCAAACGATATCCCAGTTTGGGAATTGTCACCAGCTTATCCTTCAAATTTAACTTCTTTCGCAGCTGCTGGATATGAATGTCAATCGTCCGGCTCTCTCCCTCATACTCAAATCCCCAGACAGCCGACAAAAGCCTGTCCCTGGAAATCGCCACATCTTTATGCTGTATAAAAAATATCAGCACGTCAAATTCCTTCGGTGTAAGATAAACCTCCTCGCCGTCTGCACGGCAGATATGTTCCTCCACGTTAACTGTAATATTCCCATAGTGATAAACACGCTCAATCCGCTTGACACGGCGCAGAATTACCTCTATCCTTGCCAACAGTTCCATCGCCTCAAAAGGTTTGACGATATAATCCTCCGCTCCCAGACGCAGTCCCCGAACCTTATCCGTCAGTTCCTGCTTGGCTGTGATAAAGATTACCGGCGCATCGGTATTCGTGCGTTTACGCATAATCTCAAAACCACTCATATCCGGCAGCATCACATCCAGCAGGATTAAGTCATAATTTCCACCCTCTATCTTATCAAACGCATCAGAGCCATTGTCGCACAATTCACTTTCATAACCTCCGATTGCAACCGTAGCCTCCATCAATTTTGCAATATTCGGATCATCTTCTACTATTAAAATTTTTATCATTTCTCCCACATTTCCTTCAAGATATTCCAGTCATCAGACTTCTTTAGACTCGAGAGGAGACCCAAACTCTCCTCTCTAAAGCATTCTAACCCACTACTGTAAGATTGTATACAGAAAAATGTAAAATTTATGTAAGGTTGACATAAGTATCGTATCCCGCCTGATTGCAACCTATTCTATATACTTCTCAATCGTCTCCACAGTCTGCAGCAATTCTCCCATCCGCTCCTGCACCTGCTTTGCCTGACGGCTCGTATCTTCGCCCAATTCCACTGCCTGCTGCGTATTGGCAGACACTTCCTCACTCACGGCAGAAATCTGGTTGATGCTGTCTACTATCACATTGTTGGACTGCAGGATTTCTTCTATCTTCCCATAGATTTCTCCGACATTTTGATTCAATTCTCCCATATACTCGCCAATACCATTAAACTGCTGCTCTGCACTTTGAATCAGAGAATGCTCTTCCCGGGAATTAGCCATGACGTTGTCCACGGTAGACTTTGCCATATCTGCATTCTGCCTG
Source organism: uncultured Lachnospiraceae bacterium (assembly GCA_910585895.1). Classification (GTDB taxonomy): domain Bacteria; phylum Bacillota; class Clostridia; order Lachnospirales; family Lachnospiraceae; genus Petralouisia. The sequence goes on along the minus strand of CAJUHY010000048.1, from coordinate 3,267 downwards.
AGCTGCTGCACGATTTTCTGAATATTCTCCGTCAGCTTCCTGGTCTCATCTGCCAGCACACGGATTTCCTCCGCCACAACGGCAAAACCACGCCCGGCTTCCCCTGCCCGGGCGCTTTCAATGGATGCATTGAGGGCGAGAAGGTTCGTCTGGCTGGAAATAGCAAAAATCTGCTCGGTAATCTCATCTACTTCCCGCGCATTCTCAATCAGCTGCTCCACAGAGGAAACAACCTGCCCATTAAACGTCTGCATTCTCCCGGACTGTTCCTGCAGGGTATCCATCGTCCTCTGCCCTTCATCCACAGCCTGCTTGGACTGTATTGCCAGCTCTAACATCTGGTCGGACATCTCCTTGGTCCGCTCAATCATACCCTGAATGTTTTCCGTCATAAACGTCTGTTTCTCAATACTCTCTGCACTGTGGGCATTTCCTTCAGAAATTCCCGTAAGTGCCTGCGCCGTAGTGTGCACATTCTGGCTGAGAATATTGATATACTCCCCTGCCTTTGCAGAATTGTCTCTCACCACCTGCGCAACCTTGAGCACATCATCCAAAAGCTGATGGCTCTTTTCTTTCTCCTCGTTCAGGTTAGAAATCTTATCGTTATTGTTGCGGTTAGAAATCTTCGTTGTACCGCATAACACAATCAGATATACAATGACAGTTGCCCCCTGGATAAGAAGGGAGGTACTGTTTAATTCCGCACCGGATGGAAGCGATTTCTTCACCGCTGCTATGTAAACCAAATCAACAACCGTAATCAAACTGTATACAACAGCAATACGTAAAATCAAGTTATAATCAAAGTAAAGGATATAAACGACGGTTAGTGGAAATACCATAGCAAACACTAAATCATTCTGTGCACCCAAAAGTGCAATCGCATAGACAATCATGTACCCCATTACAGAGACATGCTTAAATATCCTGCTGTCTTTCTGACGCAGGAACACTGCATAGTCGGCAATCATAGAAACCAAAACCGTCAGCTCCACGGTCATCAGAAATCCCAGTCCGATATTTCCCTTGCTGTAATCGCTGAAATACCCGAAAAACAAAAACAAATCCATGATAGTAATGATAATAAGTAAAAATTGGTTTACAGACTTTTCTCTGTTGTAAGCCTTTTTCATCTCATTCATTTGTGCTCTCCTTTGCAATATTAATTTGTTCTATCAATCCCACCAGAAATACCACACATCTGATTCCGTCAGCCCCGCTGCCAACTCCGATATCTTATAAGTTTGTGTTCCCTGCTCCACGCGGTCCATACAAAAGGCATAATGTTCTTTTGCCGCCTCCAGGCTGTCTGTACCATTCAGTTTCCTAGGTGCATAAAATTCCATCACATCATTGGTAAATACCGCTGGAACTGCCCCATATTTCCCATACCAATATTTACAAACGGCAATCATATCTTCCGGACAGGGGTACTCATTCCACCCTCCCATGGGCAGATAACCAATGATTTCCCAGGGATTTTTCACAGGAATTTCCAGTAACAGCGTGTCTGCCTCTAACATCCCATCTCTAACAGATATGTAACCGCTAAACTGATGCAGTTCCTCCCCCTCTGTCTCCTCACCCAGCATTTCCTGCAGTTCCTCTTCCTCATATTCTTCGGTATATTCCGCAAAACGCTCCTCTAAAATCTCTTTGCCGTTATCTTTGCACTCAGCAATGATTTTATCCCTGTCATAATCATCTTTTACTACTTGCAAAAGCCATTCCACGACATACTCATCCAGGCAGATTATCGCTGGCCAAAAGCCGTTCTCTTTCCCTCTGTCCAAAGCCTGCCGATATGCCTGTTCAACCGCTTCCGGGTCCGTTCCGCGCTCAAACACAGTGTATCTGCACTGAAAATTCTCCGCTACTTTCTTCGTTGTTTCATCCATTTTGTCTCCCTCCAATTTGCCACTCTAATCAAATTATCAAAACAATCCACATTATTGTAATTTGAGGCCGTTCTTCTTAACAGCAGTCCCAGTAATACAGTACATCCCGAAAATCTTCATTAGCCAAATCCTCTCCACGGATAAAGAAGTTTGCCACGCCTGCATCTCCCCACAGCACATAATCATCGCCGTCACCATAATCAGAATCCATCTGGAAAAGCTGGACGTCATATTTTGCCTTTTCATCCTCCTCTTCTCTGGGGTCATACTGTGTAAAATATGGCCAGCCCAGCAGCCAGTGCCCGGAAGGCTCCAATTCCTCAAACAGGAAATCCCTGCCTTCTTCGGAAAAGCTGTTATAATAGCCTTTCTGTTCCTCTATCACCCAGCCCACCGCTTCCGCCGCCTGGCGGAAATATTCTTCAAACCGGTAATCATCCATGCCTATGTAGGTCTCTTTCACTTCAAAATCAATCCTATATTCTCCCCAAACAGGCGATTCTTCCATTTCTTCTGCTGCGCTGTCCGGCATCCCCAGCGACGCTATCCCTTCCTGGGAAACGTTGTAATCTATGGTCTTGTGGTACACCACCCGAAAACTGTCCTGCGTCAATCTCCCATCACTGTCTGCCGTGTAATCAAAATCCATTCCGTACACATCATCCATGGCAATGAAAAACTGCAGCATTCCGCCTGCCGGCAGCTTATTCCCAGGATTCTTCCCTTCTCTGTTCAGCTCATCTAAATTGATTTGCGCCAGCAGCATCAGCAAACTGCCGTCCTCTGTCTTCGGATAATCCATGCCCATATCCCAATAAGGCACGCCGCCGAATTTGCTGTCGGTAACTCCAGGCTTGCTGTCGGGATTAATCTTCATACTGACAGCCTGTCGGGCTGAGAGACGCTTAATTTCTTCAATGGTTTTTCGTTCTGTTTCTGGTAT
>CAJUHY010000048.1:0-413 GCA_910585895.1 uncultured Lachnospiraceae bacterium | reverse complement strand
ATGCGGAACAACAGTTCCTTTGGTAAAAAGGGTTTTACAACATAATCGTCTGCTCCTAGACCAAAACCTTTGAACTTATCATCATCTTCGCCGCAGGCAGTTAAAAATAGTACTGGATACCCGCCTTTTAGTTTATCCATTAAAGAGAAGCCGTCGCCATCTGGAAGCATTACATCAAGAATAGCAAGTTCTGGTTGAAAGCTGTTTACCGAATCAAGAGCATCTTTTACTGTTTTGGCTGTTGCTATTTGGCAAAAGCCGGCTTCTCTTAAAATTGATACGACCATATCTAAAAGCTCCTGCTCATCATCGACGAGCAGTATGCGTTTGTTTAACAAATAATCATTATTCATAAAGCGACCTCCCTATTTAGTCAAGTCTTTTTTCCCTATTTTTCAAGGATTTTTTAGTTA
>CAJUHY010000047.1 GCA_910585895.1 uncultured Lachnospiraceae bacterium | reverse complement strand
AGATAATTGTATTTTACCCGAAGGACGGCGTAAGTCCAATCCAGCAGAAACAGATGGTGACCCAGAAAGGGGATAATACGTTTGTGGTGGGAATTAACGGTAATTTTGATCAGGCGCAGACCGGGGTGAAGCAAATGTTTTCTGACCCAGCTCTGGCAAAGGAGATGGAGGCTGCAGGCTATCAGTTTTCCTCTGCAAACTCCATCAATATCGGTCGGCTGGTGCCGCAGATTGTATACTACGTGTATGCCTATGCCAAGATGGTCAAATCCGGTGAAATTAAAGAGGGCGAGAAGCTGAATGTGGTGGTGCCTACCGGTAATTTCGGCAATATCCTGGCTGCATTCTATGCTAAAAATATGGGTCTGCCGATAGGCAAGCTGATTTGCGCGTCCAACGAGAATAAGGTGCTGTACGACTTCTTTGCTACAGGCACGTATGATAAAAACAGGGAATTTATACTGACTTCTTCTCCATCTATGGATATACTTATTTCCAGTAATCTGGAGCGTTTGATTTACCGTATAGCAGGAGACAGTGCAGAAAAGAACTGTGAACTGATGAAATCCCTGCAGGAAAACGGTAAATATATGATTACGGAAGATATGAAGGCACAGCTTGCAGATTTCTATGGCAATTACGCCAGTGAAGAGGAGACGGCGTCTGTTATCCGGGAGATATATGAGGAGACGGGGTATATCATTGATACCCATACAGCGGTGGCAGCAGCTGTTTACAAGAAATATCAAAAGGAGAGCGGTGATAATACGAAGGCAGTCATTGCTTCCACAGCGAGTCCTTACAAGTTTACCAGAAGCGTCATGACGGCTATCGATCATAAATATGACAGCAGACCAGATTTTGAACTTGTGGACGAGCTGGAGAAATTATCTAAAGTGAAAGTTCCGCAGGCGATTGAAGATATCCGCACAGCGCCCGTACTACATAAGACTATATGTGAAGTGGAAGAGATGGAGCATGTGGTAAAAGATTTCCTGGGTGTGTAATACAGAGAATAAGAGAGGAACGGCAATTTGTCAAAGACGTTGACAGTTTGCTGTTCCTTTTATAATTCTTTCCTGAGTAAGGAAAGGTTTTGCTATGCAAAAATTATATTCTGCTGCAGCTATTCTTCCATTTTCTTTATAGAAAGCAGGAAGTTAATGGTTCCGAATGAATACATAATTGGCAGAAGATAGAATGTATATCCAGTTTCTAAAAGGGTATCTTCATGCGGAACCGGAGGCTGCAGCTGCAATTCCATAGAGAAATCATTGGACATATTCACAGTATACAGTCCATTATGTAGATTGAGGAAATCTTCAATGGATGCACGCACATACTCGTCAAATTCCTGAAATTCGTCATTTACATATCTGCTGGCAAATGTGATTGCCGTCTCATGGTCCATATCCAGCGCTGACAGAAAAGCGAAATTGCCTTCGATTTCCTGAGAGATACAGAAAGTGGCAGGAACCTCTGTGAGATTCATAATATTCAGGGTGGTAAAATCTTCACCAATAAAACGCACTAAATTGTTAAATAAGAGCGTAAGGTAGGAGATAATATGCTCGGAATGAGGAAGGTCTTCGGGGAGACAAAAACCCTCCAGGAGCTTGTTTACCATATCCTGTTGTTCTTCTATTAATTCCAAGTCGTAAATTTCATAGACAGATTTATATTCTGTAATTAAATTCTCAAGTTCTATATGCGTAAGGAGACCTTTGTCAATCAGAATCTGCCCTAAAAGCATATAATCAGGGAGCTGAGTAGTAAGAAGGTTATCCACCTGACCCTCTGTGAGGTAGCCAAGGTTGACGGCGAGCTCACCAAAAAGTTTGTCATAGTGGGTCTGAGTAATATAGACATCTTCTACCTCACTGGCTGACATAAAGCCGGAATGGATAGCGAGTGTGCCAAGTTTCTTGTGAGTGTTTGCCTGAACTTTCAGTGCCTCAATCAACTGTTCCGGAGTAATTACTCCTTTGTTAAGCAAAAAATTACCAAAAAACTGCGTATGCATAACGTTTATCTCCCTTCAAAGCGCGCTTTTAAAATATCAGCGATGCCAGAATTTGTATAAGGTTTCTGGACAAAGTCCCGTGCTCCTTCCATGATCGCATTTTTAAGCTGAGTCTGTGTACCAACAGAGGAAACAACGATAATATGTGCCTCCGGGTCAAACTCGCGAATTTCATGAATTGCCTGTACACCGTCTTTGACAGGCATGACAATATCGACAAAAACCAGTTCTGGTTTATGTTCTTTATACACGTCAATGGCTTCCTGACCGTTAGAGGCTTCCAAGAAGCTGTTACAGCCATGCGCTTCAATAATATCCTTTAACTGTTTGCGTGCCAGTATCGAATCATCGCAAATAAGTATTTTTACATTTTCCATTCAAATCGCTCCTTGTGAATTACAGATTTATAATACTACTATATATAGTACACTAAGTGGGCAAAAGATTCAATGATTTCTTTGTAGAAATCTTAAATTGAAATCTTTTACATTTAAGGTTATAATGAATTATAACAGAAAAATACAATTTAGGAAAGGGAAAAAGTGATGCTGATAATATTTGATGCAGTAATTTTTATTTACGGCCTCTATACCATCTTTTCTTCGGTTAAAATGAAGAAGACGGGAGAGCTAAGTAATTTCTTTACAGGGGGGAACATGGAACCTATACGCGATGTGCGTGGGTATATCGATTATATTTACGGAAGGACCATCGTCTTAGGGGCAGTGGCGGTCCTGTTTGGCGCGGTCGGTTTTGTCAATGATTACATAATGCCGCTTCCATATTTGATGAAAGCGCTGATAGTATTGTTTTTGACAGTAGTTATTTGGTTTAGCATAAATATAAACCGTGCGAAACGCCGTTTCTGGTAAAATTTATAAATTATTAATGTTTAGTTGATGATTTCAATAGATTTTTATGAGAGAATAAGTTTAGAATAAAACTATTCACACAGATGTTGTTATGGATGATGGATTGTTTTATGGAAAGGAAGCGGCGCGATGGATTATCAGGTGTTGATTGCCCGGGCGATTGAGGCAAAGCAATCTGCCTACGTTCCCTATTCCCATTTCCGTGTAGGGGCAGCGCTCCTTACAAAGAGCGGTAAGATATACACTGGCTGCAATGTGGAGAATGTGAGTTTTTCAGCTACCAACTGTGCAGAACGTACGGCAGTGTATAAAGCAGTGTCGGAAGGGGAACGGGATTTTGTAGCAATTGTGGTCAATGGCGATAACAATGATTACCTGCCTCCCTGCGGCATATGCAGGCAAGTGTTGGCAGAATTCTGTGATATGGAGACATTTCAGGTGGTTCTGGCGAACAATGAGAAGGATTACCAGGTAGCCACATTGGACAAATTGCTTCCAGGAGCTTTTTTGACAGAGAATCTGAAATCGGGAGATTCCCACAGCCCTCCTGGTAAGGAACGGTAAGAAGCTGGAAGTTTGGTAAGAAGATGTTTATAAAGAACAAAGACAAGTTTGAGGAGCAGATATGAAAAAGACAAAGAAAAGCATGATAGTGTTACTGGCATTTTGTATGATGTTGCTGTCGGCCATATCTATGGACAGAGGAGAGGTCAAGGCGGCAGGAGCTTATTCCATCAGGATTAACAAAGCCACCAATGTTGTGACGGTATATCGAAATGGCGCGCCGGACAGGGCGTTTGTATGTTCTACCGGAAGCGCGACGCCGATTGGGACTTTTAATACCAACCAGAAACTGCGGTGGCATGTACTGGATGGACCGAGTTATGGACAATACTGTACGCGTATTGTGGGTAGTGTTCTGTTCCACTCTGTATGGTATTATGCAAATGGTGATTATAACTCACAGTCTTATGTGCAGTATAATAAGTTAGGAACAACGGCGAGTCATGGCTGTGTGCGTCTGACAGTGGCAGATGCCAAGTGGATTTATGAGAATTGTCCTTTGGGAACTTCAGTTACTGTATTCTGGGGTTCTTCCGCCAATGACCCATTGGGCAAGCCGGAGGCTATCAAGATACCAGCGCGTTACGGCAGCCGGGGCTGGGACCCTACGGATCCGATGGCAGGCAACCCCTATAGCGGACTCAGGCCGAGTATCAGCGTATCAGGGGCGCAGACCAATGTTGAGTATGGTTCTGCTTTTAATCCTTTTGCAGGTATTGCAGCATACGATTCACTGGGGAATGATATTACCAGAAGGCTGACTTATAGCGGGAGTGTGAACACTAAGAAACTGGGCAGTTATCAGCTGAACTATAATGTTGTGGATGCGCTGGGGCGCAGCGCCAGCAGTTCTGTGACCTATAATGTCGTGGATTCCAATGAGGCGGTAATCAAGGGCGTTAAAAAGTCAGTGAAGAAAGAGTATAACTCCACGCTTAATTTGAGAAAAAATGTAAAAGCATATACTGCTGATAAGAAGAGTCTGACGAGTAAAATTAAGATTAAAGTAATCTATCCCAAGAGCAAGAAGGAGAAGCTTTATAAGAAGAGTACAATCAAGCTCAAGAAACTGGGGACTTACAAATTCAATTATTATGTGACGAACCCTCATAATGGGCTGGTCACGAAAGCAACCATGAAAGTTACGGTAAAGGATACCAAGAAACCGAAGCTGACAGGTGTTGTGGGCAAGAAGACGGTGGAATATAATTCTACCCTGAATCTGAAATCAAAAGTAAAGGCAAAGCTGGTATCCGGCAAGAATATGACTTCTAAGGTGGTCGTTAAGATAAAAGCGCCAAATTATAAGAGATTTGTGAAGCTCTCAGAGAAGAAATATAAGAAATACAAGTTTACAAAGATAGGAACATACCAGGTAGAATATTCTGTTGCCAATCCCTATAATAAGAAAGCAGTGGCAAAGAAAACAATGGTCATCACAGTCAGGGATACGAAAGCACCGAAGATTTCGGGGGTATTAGATGCCAGAAACGTAAAACAGAATGATGTCCTCAATTTGAGAACTGGTGTGACCGCCAAATTATTGTCAGGTCAGAATATAACTGCTAATATAGTGGTTAAGGTGAAAGTGCCTGGATCAAATGTATTTGTGAATTTGACAGCAGACCAGTGCCAGAAATATAGTTTTGCTAAGGTGGGAACTTATACCGTGGAGTATTCTGTTGCGAATCCCATTAATCCGAATGCAGTTACAAAGAAGATTATGACTGTTACGGTTGCCTCGGGGCAGATTTCACCGGATGATGCGGTGACTCCGGATAACGGAAAATAGACAATTTTGGAAGCCTCCATTTGATTGATGGAGGCTTCTAAGATTTCAAATGGTAATTTCTGTGACTTAAACATGAAATTAACATTAATTTTTAGTTGCAGTTCAGGGCATAATAGAGTATAATCAAAATGTGTTAAGAAAGTATTCCTGGGATGTGCGATACCCTGCTATTTTGAACCTACATTTACTTTCATGGGATTCCTATATTGCCGATTGGATGTCAGGCCGTCAGTATGCAGCGGAAGGCAGAAGAGAAGTTGCGGTTACCCACCTAGCTTTGCTAGGAGTCAAAATTGCAGGAAACGGCATTTCGGGGTACTTTTCAGAATAAATTTTGAAGATACAAAAGAGCTTTACAAAAGAAAACCCGCGCATGATTTACCGAAGAATTGTGGGATACGAAGGATAGAAGAGAGTACCAAAGAATATAGATGGACGAAAGATAAATTACAAAAGAGGAAAGGCTGCTTTGGAAAAAGGCAGCCTTTCTGCCTTATCTTATGTAGTTAGGATTGGATATAGTTTCATGAAAAAACGATTATTTCAATATAGGAGAAATTACATATTATGTTTCCTGTTTTTTAGCCTGCTGTTTCTGGTGATTTTTCTTACACACGTCATAGGCTCCAAACAGGTGATTACGGAATACAGCAGTGAATATGTGGCGCTGGCGGAGTTGCCGTCACAGTTAAGCTTTACGTACTATGGTGAGAAAGAATGGGAGGGAAAATTAAAGGAATTTCTTCATGCGAAGAACCTGGACGGCAAGCTGACGTATGGTAAACTTAAATCATTATTAGAACAGCTCTCCGTGCAGGAGTATATTACGTATGAAGATGCATTTTTTTGGAAAGCAGTTCCACGTGCAGAGTGGAACCAGATATATGGGCAGATTTTGGAACTTTTAGATACGGTAGATAAGGTTTCTCTTGTCAATCTGGTATTTTTGGATGAAGATGGCGGGGATAAAGTTCCCAAGGACTGCCTGACTCAGGAAGGACGTTTTCAGGTGGCGGATGGCGTGAACTATTTCCACCACTATGATATGTATCAGGTATATGTGACAGAGGACCGGATTATTGGTGTGAACAGTGAATGCGATACAAATCTGACGCTGGAGAACGCGTTCGTACATAAGGCCCAGAAGGGCAAAGCGGAGATTCTCTATGAGAATCAGAAGATATCCCTGAATATTGAGGGTTTGGATGAGCAGATAACAGACACTATCTGTGATATTGAGTGGAAAGACCGTAAGGTGACGGGGATTTACAAGAAAGAAGATAAGATTAGCGGCACAGTTTTGAGTTTTGATGAGGAGAAAATTGAGATTTCCGGTTATGGGATTTTGGAATACAGTGGTAAGCTGAAAGTATATAAGACATATGGGACAGTGGAGGAGCTGGATGAGTCAAAACTGGTGATTGGAAATCTGCGGGCAGATTTCGTAGTTGCGAAGAAGCAGGTATGCGGGGTGATTCTGCAGGAACCTGCAACGATAGAGAATATCCGGGTATTACTTTTGAACGCTGAAAATGGGGATTACCATGAGAATCCTATACTGACAATAGATGCGCCGGGAAGTGTCCTGGCCGGAGACAAAGTGGAGAAGGTACAGCCAGGGCAGGTGATAAAGCCGGCGGAATTGCTTGGTGAGAACGTCAATTTTGTAAAGATTGAGCTGGAAGATGAAAATGGCAGGATTTATTTCGCAGATATGGCGGGGGCTTATACGTCTCTTGGTTACCGCGGAACCATGGAAATTCGTAAATATCCAGAAGGTTACGGTGTGGTAAACGAGCTGCCTTTAGAAAAGTACCTCTATGGTGTGGTGCCCAGTGAGATGCCAGCCACGTATGAGAGAGATGCCCTCTGCACTCAGGCGGTCTGTGCCAGGAGTTATGCATGTATCCAGCTTATGCGGGGAGACTATGCATCTCTGGGCGCTCATGTGAATGACAGCACCAGTTATCAGGTTTACAATAAGCAGGCAGAAAATGAGAAGACGAATCTTGCTGTGGATGATACGGTGGGTGAAGTCATCAAATATCAGGGTGAGGTTGCGGAAGCATACTATTTCTCCACTTCCTGTGGATTTTCAGGAGACATGAATGTGTGGAATGAGCAGACGAAGGAATCACAGGGATATCTGCAGGGAATTTCGCTTCTCGCGGATGGAGAGGAGCCGGATATTTCTGATGAGGAGAAATTTGCAGCGTTCATTAAAAATCAGGAAATAGCTGCCTATGACAGTGATGGCGTTTACTTCCGCTGGACTGCAAAATTGGCGCTGAACGAGAAATTGGCAGAAGTCAATGCTGCCATCGCGGCACGGTTTGAGGCTAATGCTGCCAATGTTCAGATTATGAAAGCGGAAGGTTCTGCGGGTACGGCAGCAGATTTGACAGCATTTGGCGCGCCGCAGCAGATTACTGTGGAGGAGCGGTGTGCTTCCGGGGCGATAAAGCAGCTCAAGATTTCCTATGAAAAAGGGTATGTGCTGCTGTTTTCAGAGTATAATGTGCGTACAGTGCTCGGCGTTGCCGCAGTAGAGGTAACAGACAAAGCGGGCAATCCTGTGGAAATGGCGCTGCTGCCGAGCGCGTACTGCAGCATAACGCCAACAGATGGCGGATTTGTCGTGTATGGCGGCGGATATGGGCATGGAATAGGCATGAGCCAGAACGGCGCCAATGGGATGGCAAAAGCAGGTATGAATTATGTGGATATCCTGACAAAGTTTTATCATGATATTGAGATAGAAAATATCTATAATGAGGAAAAACAATGATTTGGAGAATATTAGCGAGGGCGCGTACCTTTATAGAAAAATGCAAGAAAGACAATATCAGCGCATTTGCCGCGCAGTCGGCATTTTTCATTGTGCTGTCTTTAATACCGTTTATTATGTTGTTTATTTCACTGGTACAGTACACGCCGGTCAAAGAGGGAATGATACTGAACATGGTCCACAGTGTGATGCCCACATATATTTCACCGTTTCTGATTGGAATTATCCATGAAATGTATAACAATTCTATTGGGATAGTGTCTGTGGCTGCCGTGGTGGCGGTATGGTCTGCTGCCAAGGGAATTCAATACCTGATGGGCGGGCTGAACAGCGTGTACGATATTGAAGAGACGAGAAATTGGCTGTTTCTGCGTTTTCGGGCAATTCTTTATACGTTGCTGCTGGTGATTGCCATTGTGGCTTCTTTGACCTTAATGGTATTTGGCAACAGCCTCCAGTATTTGTTTACACAGTATCTGCCCATTATAGCAAATATAACTTTTTGGATTTTACAGCGGCGTTCCCTGATTTTGCTGGCAATTTTAATTCTGTTTTTTGCAGTTCTTTATAAAATGCTGCCTAACAGGAAAGCAACGTTCAAGAGCCAGCTTCCGGGCAGCGTTATGGCAGCTGTGGGGTGGGCGTTTCTGTCCTTTGGGATTTCCATCTATGTAGATTATTTTAATGGTTTTTCCATGTATGGCAGTCTGACTACCATCATTCTGGTGATGCTGTGGCTGTATTTTGGAATCTACATTTTACTGGTGTGTGCGGAATTCAACAACGTTTATGAAGATTATCGGCTGCTGAAAGAACGGGACGGTTACCGGGACATTTGATGTAAAAAACACTTGCAGTTTGCCAATACTCGTGTTAGAATAATACCCGAATAATGAAAGGCAAAGAAGGCGTTTCAGGCATTGGCAGCTTATGGAGTAGGAAGCCGGTACCTAAGTAAAGTCTGCACTGCTTACAGAGAGAGGGGTCCATTGGCTGTAAGTCCCCTTAAGAAAAGACAGAACTTGAATTTCCCGCCGGAGCTGCATATCTGAATCTGGCTGCTGCAACGGAACCGAAAGTAGGATATGACGTTTTTTGCACGTTACGCAAAGTGAGCGCCCGGAAGTTGTAAGTTCTGGGAATCAGGGTGGTACCGCGGAAGATTTCGTCCCTATGCGAATGCATAGGGACATTTTTTATCTTACAGGAAATACTTTTTTGCACTAATGCGTGAAAGTATATTCCTATAAGACAAAAATAATAGGGTTAGAATTTCAAAAGGAGGAAATTATGAAAGAAAAATTAGAACAGATTAAAGCGGAGGCAATTCGTGAAATTCAGAATTCTGACGGTCTTGCCAAATTAAATGATGTGAGAGTGGCATTTTTGGGCAAAAAGGGCGAACTGACCGCTGTATTAAAGGGTATGAAAGATGTGCTGCCGGAGGAACGCCCTATCGTGGGGCAGCTGGTAAATGAGACCAGAGAGAGCATTGAGAAGCTGATAGATCAGACGAAAGCCAAATTAGAGGCGGCGGAGCGCGATTTGAAACTAAAACAGGAAGTCATTGATGTGACGCTTCCAGCGAAAAAAAATAAAGTAGGTCACAGTCATCCTAACACCATCGCTTTGGAAGAAGTAGAGAATATCTTTATCGGGATGGGCTATGAGGTGGTGGAAGGACCTGAGGTAGAATACGATTATTATAATTTTGAGGCCTTGAACATTCCGGCAAATCATCCGGCGAAGGATGAGCAGGATACTTTCTATATCAATCAAGATATTGTATTGCGAACCCAGACTTCACCGGTACAGGTGCGTGAGATGGAAAAAGGCAGGCTGCCAATTCGCATGATTGCGCCAGGGCGTGTGTTCCGCTCAGACGAGGTAGATGCCACGCATTCCCCATCTTTCCATCAGATTGAGGGTCTGGTGATAGATAAGAATATTACATTTGCTGATTTAAAGGGAACGCTTGCGGAGTTTGCCAAAGAATTGTTTGGGGAAGACACCAGGGTTAAATTCCGTCCCCATCATTTTCCATTCACAGAACCGAGCGCTGAGGTGGACGTGACCTGCTTTAAGTGCGGCGGTAAGGGATGTCGTTTCTGTAAAGGTTCCGGCTGGATTGAGATTTTAGGCTGCGGCATGGTGCATCCGCGGGTGCTGAAAATGAGCGGCATTGATCCGGAGGAATACAGCGGATTTGCTTTCGGCGTGGGACTGGAGCGTATTGCATTGCTCAAATATGAGATTGACGATATGCGCCTGTTATATGAAAATGATGACCGTTTCTTAAAGCAGTTTTAAAGAGGGTCATATGGAGAAATCAGTTTAGTTGAAGATAGAGCAGAGATGGAAGAAAGGATTAGTATAGTATGAATACATCATTATCATGGATTAAAGCTTACGTCCCGGAATTGGATGTGACGGCACAGGAGTATACAGATGCAATGACGCTTTCCGGTTCTAAGGTGGAAGGATTTGAAAAATTAGATGCTGACCTGGAAAATATTGTAGTTGGTCAGATTAGCAAAATTGAGAAACATCCGGATGCAGATAAGTTGGTGGTATGTCAGGTAAATGTAGGCAGTGGAGAGGAAATCCAGATTGTCACTGGTGCGCCGAATGTCAAAGAGGGACAGAAAGTGCCGGTTGTGCTTGACGGCGGACGTGTGGCAGGCGGACATGATGGCAAGAAGACGCCGGGCGGAATTAAGATTAAAAAGGGTAAACTCAGAGGTGTGCCCTCAAATGGCATGATGTGCTCCATTGAGGAACTTGGTTCTACGAGGGAAATGTATCCGGAATCGCCAGAAAACGGTATTTATATTTTTGAGGATGATGTCACAGTAGGGGAAAGCGCCATCAAAGTATTGGGGCTTGATGATGTGGTATTTGAGTATGAGATTACTTCTAACCGAGTGGATTGTTTTGGCGTACTGGGTCTGGCAAGGGAAGCTGCTGCCACTTTTGGCAAGGAGTTTAAGCCGCCGGTGGTAACTGAAACCGGCAACAGTGAGGACGTGAATGATTACATCAAAGTTACTGTTGAAGATACAGAACTTTGTCCCAGATATTGTGCAAGAGTTGTCAAAAACATCAAGATTGCCCCCTCGCCCAAGTGGATGCAGCGCCGGCTTGCAGCGCAAGGCATTCGTCCTATCAACAACATTGTGGATATCACCAACTACGTGATGGAAGAGTACGGACAGCCCATGCACGCATACGACCTGGACACAATTGCCGGCAAAGAAATAGTCGTGCGCCGCGCGGACAAAGGCGAGAAATTTGTGACTTTAGATGGTCAGGAACGCACAATGGACGATTCAGTGCTGATGATTTGTGATGGCGAGAAGGCAGTCGGCATTGCCGGAATTATGGGCGGTGAGAATTCTATGATTACCGACAACGTACAGACTATGCTCTTTGAAGCAGCATGTTTTGATGGCACGAATATCCGCCTTTCCAGCAAGAAAGTCGGGCTGCGCACTGATGCCTCAGGCAAATTTGAAAAGGGTCTGGACCCCAATAATGCTATAGATGCCATCAACCGTGCCTGTCAACTGATTGAAGAATTGGGTGCCGGGGAAGTTGTTGGCGGCGTGGTGGATGTCTACGGCAAGGTAAAAGAGGGCAGGAGGATTCCTTTTGACGATAAGAAAGTGAACTGTCTGTTGGGTACAGAAATTTCCAAGGAGGATATGATTGCCTATTTCAAGAAGATTGACCTTGGATATGATGAGGAGAAGGAGGAAGTAATTGTTCCCTCCTGGCGGCAGGATTTGGAATGTTTGGCTGACATGGCGGAGGAAGTGGCAAGATTTTATGGGTATGACAACATCCCCACTTCTCTGCCTAGCGGTGAGGCAACCACCGGGAAATTATCATTCAAACTGAGGGTGGAAAAAGTGGCAAGGGATACGGCAGAGTTCTGTGGTTTCAGCCAGGGCATGAGCTACTCCTTTGAAAGTCCGAAAGTATTTGATAAACTGTTGATTCCGCAGGACAGCGACTTGCGCCAGACGGTGGTAATTTCCAATCCGCTGGGGGAAGATTTCAGTATTATGCGCACGATTTCCTTAAATGGGATGCTGACCTCCCTGGCCACCAATTATAACCGCAGAAATAAGAATGTGCGTCTTTATGAGTTGGGGAACATTTATCTGCCCAAGCAAGTGCCGGTGACGGAATTGCCGGAGGAACGGATGCAGTTTACGCTGGGCCTGTATGGAGACGGTGATTTCTATACCATGAAAGGCGTAGTGGAAGAGTTCTTTGATAAGGCGGGGCTGCATGGGAAAGAAACGTATGACCCAGAGGCGGGAAAGCCGTTCCTTCATCCCGGAAGACAGGCCAACATTGTCTATGAAGGCGAGATTGTGGGATACCTTGGCGAGATACATCCCCAGGTGGCAGACAATTATTCGATTAAGGAACGCGTCTACGTGGCAGTCATTGATATGCCGATGATTGTATCTATGGCAAATTTTGACCGAAAGTACCAGGGTATTGCACGTTTTCCGGCAGTGAGCAGGGATATTAGCATGGTGATGCCCAAAAATATTCTCGTAGGGGAAGTGGAAAAAGTATTTGACACGAAAGGCGGACAGTATTTGGAAAGTTATGAACTGTTTGACCTTTACGAAGGCGCACAAATTAAATCTGGCTTTAAGTCTGTGGCGTATTCCCTGACATTCCGCGCTAAGGATAAGACGTTAGAGGAAGCGGACTATGCGCCTGCTATGAATAAGATTTTGAAGTCATTGGAAGAGATGGGGATTGAACTCAGAAAGTAAGGATGACAATGGATGTAAAAGATTTTTATTATGACCTCCCTCAGGAGTTGATTGCCCAGGACCCATTAGAGGACCGATCCAGTTCTCGGCTGCTGGTATTAAAGCAAGGCAGCGGAGAACTGGAGCATCGGCATTTTGCGGAAATCCTCGAATACCTGAGCCCGGGAGACTGTCTGGTCATTAACAATACGAAAGTTATTCCTGCGCGGCTGTTTGGAGAAAAGGAAGGGACACAGGCAAAGATTGAGATTCTTCTGCTGAAACGCAGGGAAAATGATATATGGGAGACCCTGGTGAAACCAGGGAAGAAAGCGAAAATAGGCACACGTATCTCATTCGGAGATGGACTTTTGACTGGCGAAGTCGTAGATATCGTGGAGGACGGCAACCGTCTGATTCAATTTACTTATGAGGGGATATTTGAAGAAATTCTCGACCGTCTGGGGCAGATGCCCCTGCCTCCCTATATTACCCATCAGCTAAAGGACAAGAACCGCTACCAGACTGTCTATGCCAAACACGATGGTTCTGCAGCGGCGCCTACGGCAGGACTCCATTTTACGCCGGAACTTTTAGATAAGATTCGTGCCCAGGGTGTTAATATAGCAGAAGTGACCTTACATGTAGGGCTTGGAACATTCCGTCCGGTCAAAGTGGAAAATGTGCAGGAACATCACATGCATTCCGAGTATTATGAACTGGCTGAGGAGGCAGCTAAGATTATCAATGAGACGAAACGCAGAGGCAAAAGGGTAATCTGTGTGGGGACTACAAGCTGCCGCACCGTAGAGTCTGCCGCTGCAAAGCTGCAGGCAGAGACAGGAAAGGAACAGCAAAGTTCACAAAGCGTGTGGGTGAAATCCTGTCAGGGCTGGACCGATATATTCATTTATCCGGGATATCAGTTCCAGGTCCTGGATGCGCTTATCACCAATTTCCATCTGCCGGAGTCTACGTTGGTGATGCTGGTGTCTGCGCTCGCGGGGAGAGAGCGCATCCTGGCTGCCTATGAGGAAGCAGTCAGGGAGAGATACCGCTTTTTCAGCTTTGGAGATGCGATGCTGATTTTATGACAAAATGCAATATCTGCGGCATAGGGGTATAAACTTGGCAACTCACAAAAGAGACTAAGAAAGCGAGACAGAATATGATTCGGCAATATCAGGAAGAGAATGTATTTGAGGCGTTGCAAAAGCGTTTTCATTACCTGTTTCAGGAATTTGAAAACATTTATGTTTCTTTCAGTGGGGGCAAGGACAGCGGCCTTCTGCTGAATTTGCTGATGGATTTTAAGCGCGAGTATTATCCGGAACGGCTGATAGGTTTATTCCACCAGGATTTTGAGGCGCAGTATTCTATGACGACAGAGTATGTGGAAAGGACATTTAAACGTCTGGAAAAGGAGATGGACCCCTACTGGGTATGCCTTCCTATGGCGACAAGGACAGCAGTGAGCAATTACCAGATGTACTGGTATCCCTGGGATGACATGAAGCGGGATATCTGGGTGCGTCCCATGCCGGAGCATCCGTATGTGATTAAGTTGTCGGAGCCATTCCATCATTACCGTTATCGGATGCCTCAGGAAGATTTGGCAAAACAGTTCGGCAGGTATTATAAAGAGCAGCACGGAAAAAAGAAGACCGTATGCCTTTTAGGTATCCGGGCAGATGAATCCCTGCAGCGTTACAGTGGTTTTTTAAACAGAAAGTATGGCTATGAGGGGCAGTGCTGGATTACAAAGCAGTTTAAAGACGTCTGGTCGGCATCCCCCCTCTATGACTGGACGAACAGTGATGTGTGGGTAGCCAATTATAAGTTTGGGTATGATTACAATGAACTTTATGATTTATATTATAAGGCGGGGCTGAAACCGAGCCAGATGCGGGTTGCCTCTCCGTTTAATGATTATGCAAAGGACAGTCTCAACCTTTACCGGGTGATTGACCCGCAAATCTGGACCAAGCTGGTGGGCAGGGTGCAGGGAGCAAATTTCGGCTCCGTCTATTCCCGCACCAAAGCGATGGGCTACCGGAATATCTCACTTCCCGAGGGACATACCTGGGAATCTTATACGAAATTTCTCTTGGATACGCTTCCTGTTAGAATTCGCAATAATTATGTAAAGAAATTTCAGACATCCATCAAATTCTGGCATGAGACTGGAGGAGGTCTGCCGGAGGAGACGATTCAGGAATTGCTGGACCGGGGATACCACATCCGCCGAAATGGTGTGTCTAATTACACAGTAAATAAAAATTCCAGAGTGGTATTTGTGGGCAAAATTCCAGACCACACAGATGATATAAAGTCATCCAAAGATATTCCAAGTTGGAAGAGAATGTGCTTTTGCATCCTCAAAAATGACCATATCTGCCGCTTTATGGGCTTTGGTATATCAAGAAAAGAGCAGGAACAAATTGACATTATACGAAGAAAGTATGAGGGATTCATAAATGAGTAACAGTAATTTCGAGAGCCCGGCTTATAAAGTCATTGCGGTGCCGGTTGAAAAAATTATACCGAACACTTACAACCCCAATGCCGTTGCCCCACCGGAAATGCGGCTGTTGTACGACAGCATTAAAGAGGATGGCTACACCATGCCGATTGTCTGCTATTATTCCAAGGAGCAGGATAACTACGTGATTGTAGACGGCTTCCACCGGTATCGGATTATGATGGACCATAAGGATATTTATAAGCGGGAAAATGGTATGCTGCCAGTGACGGTGATAGACAAACCATTTTCCAACCGTATGGCGAGTACCATCCGTCATAACCGTGCGCGCGGCAGCCATGATGTAGACTTGATGAGCAATATTGTAAAAGAACTCCATAAGGTTGGGCGCTCCGATGCCTGGATTTCTAAACATTTGGGGATGAGCCGTGATGAAATTCTGCGATTAAAGCAGATTACCGGCCTGACAGAACTGTTTCGTGATGTAAAGTTTGGCCAGGCGTGGAAGCCTGTGGAAGAGCAGGAATAGAAAACAATACTTTTCTCTTGTGGAAATAGCGGCAACTATGATAGTATAAATTTATATAGGCAGGATTTGCAAATAATTGTACAGATGGATTAGGGCAACAATTATTTGCGGTACTTCAATTACAGGAGGAAACGGACGTATGCAAACAAAAAGAGGAACGGTAAAGGTAAAGAGGGCGTTGGTGGGCGTAATGGTATTTGCCATGTTAGTCGGCTTATTGCCATCGGCAGAAGCGCAGGCGGCAAAGAAAGCTCCGGCAATCAAATCTGTTATTGTCAAAAATGGCAGGAAGACGGTGACAAAGAAGATAATTTCGCTTACAGTGGGAAAGAGAACGACCCTGAAGGTGACAGTTAAGCCTGCAAAGGCAAAGAAAAGCGTTGCTTTTAAGTCAGTCAGCCCGACCGTGGCAAAAGTGAATTCCAAGGGGACGGTAACTGCCAGAAGAGCCGGCACAACTAAGATTACCGTGACCGTGCGCGGGAAAAACGGAAAGAAAAAAACGACCTTTGTCAAAGTTAAGGTAAAACCGAAAAAACCTGCCATTGTAAAACCGGAAACGGTTGAAGTGGAGTCCGTAAGCGCACAGATTTCAAATTCACAGCTTACGGTAGGCGATACGGCGCAGATTACGGCGGAAACCCTGCCCAAGAATGCCACGGACCGGAAACTGGTTTATGAGTCGTCCGATACGAATGTAGCGGCGGCAGACCAGTCGGGCAGGGTGACGGCAAAGGCGGCAGGGAAAGCCACGATAACAGTCAAATCGACTAATGGAAAGTATGCCCAGCTTGCGCTTGATGTGAAAGACAAGGCGGTTGACGTGGAAAGCGTGACAATGAGCATTTTGCCAGCATCGAAGGTTGTGGTGGGCAGTTCGGCGCAGCTGTCTGTCAACGTCTTACCGGCGGATGCCACAGACCAAAGCATTGTGTATACTTCCTCTGACAGGGAGGTAGCAACAGTTGATGAGAAGGGGAAAGTCACTGCCAAAGCAGTGGGGGAAGCGACCGTCAAGGCGACGGCTTCCAATGGCAAGTCAGCGCAGATGACCGTCACCGTGCTTGAGAAATATGGAGTGCAGGTAATGGAGCGTACGGTTGAGGACGGAGATGACAGCATTTATGGGCAGTTGTACCTTCCAGATGTGGAGGGCACATGGCCGGTCGTGATTCTCAGCCATGGATATAATGGGAATAACACCCAGTTTCAGACAGAATGCAGGCTTTTTGCAGAAAAGGGTATTATGGCATATGCCTATGATTTCTGCGGAGGTTCCACTGTTTCAAAGAGCAGCGGCAAATCTACGGATATGACCATATTTACGGAGAAAAAGAATCTCCTGTCGGTATTTAAATATATAAAAGAGCTGGATAATGTTGATTCCGAACAAATCTTCTTGCTTGGCGGAAGCATGGGAGGTCTTGTGACAACGCTGGCTGCGGAGGAACTGCAAGGGCAGGTTAAGGCGATGGTTCTGTATTTCCCGGCATTAAACGTTGCGGATGATTGGAGGAAAACATTCCCAACGGTCGATAAGATACCTGAGACCCACGAGTTCTGGGGATTGACACTGGGGAGAGAGTTCTTTACCTCTATCCATGAGTTTGACCCATATGAAGTGATTGGGGATTATTCCAATGAGATACTGATTATCTGGGGAGATAAGGATGAGATTGTACCGCGTAGCTATGTGGAACGCGCCCAGCAGCAATATCAGAAGGCCAAGCTGATTGTTGTTCCGGGTATGGGGCATGATTCGTCTGGTTCCATATTCCGTGAAAGCGCGCTTTCGTTTATGAAGGAGCAGCTGGATTAAGAGACAATTAACAATGCGAAGGAGGACATGATACATGAAGAATATGAAACTGGCAACAAAAATAAGTGTTATTGTTATCTGTATTTTAACGGCTGGTCTGGCAATCTTATGGACAAGCATGAATGGAAATGTATCTTCTCTGATGGAACGGCAGATTTTGGAGAACATGAATGAGGCGGCGGAGACGCGCAGTGAGATTGCGGAGGAATATGTTCGGGCGGCAGAATCTTACCTGCTGGGTTATGGGCAGTCACTGGAACTAAGGGAAGCATTGCTTCATCCAGAAGATGCTGAGATTGTTGCGCGGGCGCAGAATTATACAAAGAGTTACGGAGAGGTGAATGGAAACCTGGAGAATGTATATCTTGCGGATTATAATTCCACCGTATTAGTTTCCTTTGTGGAAGGTCCCATCGGCAAGACTTTGCGCGAAGGGGATGCGTTAAAACAGCTGCAGGACCAGGTATTTGGCAGTACCAGTATCTGGAATACCGGTGTCATGGCCTCCCCTTCCACAGGAAAACAGGTTGTTTCCATGTATTATCCTATCTTTGATGGGGATAAGCCGTTGGGATACGTCGGGGGCGCAATTTATGCAGACGAACTGAAGAGTACGCTGGACCAGCTGCAGGAGGACGGAAGCAAAGATAAGGATTACATGCTTTTGGATGCAACAATGAGCACCTATATTTTCAGTCCGCAGGAGGAGCAGATTGGAGCTGCAATTGAAGAGGAATATGTATTGCAGATGATAGAGAGGGCGAAAGATGGGCAGTCCGGCAATGATTTCTACGCCTATAAGGAGAATGGCCGGGATAAGCTGGCAGTTTACCATTATATGCCGCAGCGGGACTGGGTGCTTGTGATGTTGACGGAGAAAGGTGTGGCCTTTGCCCCTGTTACGCAGATGTCAACGATGCTGCTTGTGATGTGCGCAGTAATTCTTGTACTGATTTCAGTGGGTGTCTGGTTTGCAGGCAGGCTGATTGCCAAAGATATCAATAAGGTATCCCAGATTATCTATGAGATTGGGAGTCTGGATTTGACGCTTAAGCAGAAGCTGGACCAATATACTTCGCGCCGGGATGAAGTGGGCACGATTGCCAATGCCACGCACAACCTGGCCGATACGGTCAGTGAGGCAGTTAAGCTGATTAAGGAGAAAAATGGAAAGCTTTTAGATACTTCAGGAACTCTTCGCACCGGAGTATCCACGACCAATAATTCTGTAGATGATGTGGAAAGGGCAATGAACGATATCGCCGGAAGCGCTACCCAGCAGGCAGCAGATACCCAGCAGACGGCAGAGAGCATTTTACATATTGGCGAAAATATTGAAAGGACCATGACGGAGACGGAGGCGTTGAGCCAATATGCGGACAATATCAGAGAGACCAGTGAAGCGATGCGCAATACCATTCGCGCCTTGTCTGAGGTGAACAGCAATACGGAGCAGGCGATGGATGAAATCAGCGCCCAGATTTTGTCTACCAATGAATCGGTAGTCAAAATTAAGGATGCAGCCGGGCTGATAACCTCCATTGCGGAGGAAACCAATTTACTGTCTTTGAATGCCTCCATTGAAGCGGCACGTGCCGGAGAGCAGGGGCGTGGGTTTGCCGTGGTGGCTGACCAGATTCAGAAACTATCCGAACAGTCGAATGAGTCCACCAAATATATTGATGACATTGTCAATAACCTGATGCGCGAGTCTGGTAAGACCGTGACGTTCATGCATGAGACGAAGGACGTCATACTTGAACAGAGCAGACAGCTCTCTTATACAGAGCAGCAATTCTCAGCAATCTATCAGGACATTGAAGTTATCAAACAGGCGGTGATGGCAATTTACGATACCGTCAAAAAAGTCGATGAAGAACGGCTTACGGTTATAGAGGCAGTGCGCAATCTCTCTGACATTGCGGAGGGGAATGCTGCCGGTACTGAGCAGACGCTGGCATCAACCGAATTGGTGAAGGAGATGGTAAAAGATATCTCGGAAGTGTCTGACCAGCTGATGGACGTATCGAGTGATATCGAAAAGAGTGTGAGTGGATTTACTATTTAAATTTTAAGTTTATAAAAGCTGCTGCAAGATGGCAAACCATTTATTCTGTGACTTGTTTTTATAATCACAAATGATATGGCAGCCTTTTTGCAGCGGCTTTTTCTGTCTGGGGAAACAGCGCTTTAATCAGCGTTTTCATACAATTAATCTGCAAGCGCTGAGATGTCCTCGTAAAAAGTTGGATAGGAAATGGCTACGCAGTCTTCATCGTCCAGGAGAGTTTCTCCCGAGGCGTTCAGTCCGGCAACTGTAAATGCCATGGCAATGCGGTGATCCTTTTGGGTCTTAATCTGTGCGCCGTGCAAAGGACGCCCGCCTTCTATGGACATGCCGTCATCTGCCGGCGTAACAAGAGCACCCATGGCATTCAAATTCTCTGTGATGGCGGCTATCCGGTCAGATTCTTTTATTTTCAGTTCCTGTGCGTCACGGATAACGGTGGAGCCCTCTGCAAAAGCAGCCATCACGGCTAAGATGGGTATTTCGTCAATCAGTGTGGGAATTATCTCACCGTCAATCATAGTGCCGTGCAATGAACTGCTTGTGACCAAAATATCGGCGACCGGTTCTCCGGAGACCGTGCGCTCATTCAGTAAGGAAAGATTGCCGCCCATAGCCTGGGCAGCTTTGAGGATGCCGCTGCGGGTGGGGTTGATGCCGACATTTTTAATCAGTATTTCCGAGTGTGGTGTGAGCAGTCCTAAGGCAATAAAATAGGCAGCTGAGGAAATGTCTCCGGGCACATGAATATTCTGTCCTTGCAGTTTGGGTTCCGGCTCTATGGAGGCAGTTGTGCCCTCTGTGTGCACGGCTGCGCCAAAACCGGACAGCATGAGTTCCGTATGGTTTCGGGACAGTACCGGCTCGGTCACGCTGGTTACTCCTTCAGCGTAGAGACCGGCGAGCAGGACAGCCGATTTTACCTGAGCGGAAGCTACCGGAGACTGGTAGCAGATGCCGTGAAGATGCCCGCCGCGTACCGAGAAAGGCGCGCAGCTCAAGTCTGTCTTTTGCATAGAATGCGGAAAAGATGCGGGGTTCCAGCTCTCAAATTGTGCCCCCATCTGTGTGAGAGGGGTAAAAATCCGTTTCATGGGACGTTTGCGTATGGAATCGTCGCCGTCCAGAACAGACTCGAAAGACTGTCCGGCGAGAATGCCGGAAATCAGCCGTGTGGTAGTTCCGCTGTTGCCTACATCAAGTACAGTTGTGGGGGCGGACAGACCGTGCAGCCCATTCCCGTGGATGTGGACAGCGCTGCCGTAGTTTTCAATGTTAATCCCCATTTTCTGGAAGCAGGATATGGTGGACAGACAGTCAGCCCCCTGTAAGAAATTGCTGACTACAGTCAACCCTTCGGATATGGCGCCAAACATGATGCTCCTGTGTGAAATAGAT
>CAJUHY010000046.1 GCA_910585895.1 uncultured Lachnospiraceae bacterium | reverse complement strand
ATGGATTTACCATTTTTTCATTCAGCTTTCTGTTCTCTGGATGCAATATTTTTTCTTCCGCATTATTTACGGCATTATCCAATGGGAAAGCATCTGCAACCATATCTTTCCTGCGGACGTTTGGATTTATTATGGTGTTCCTTTTGGCATTGCCGAGATTTTTAGAGGTAACGGGCGTATGGCTTGCAGTACCGCTTGCGGAGCTTTTCACGCTTATATTGACGGTATATCTGTTATGCAGGCATCGGAAACAGTACCATTATTTTTGAAAGAAAGGCAGGCAGGAAAGATTGATAGAAGTGAGGAAAAGGAGGCTGCGAAAGGTGCATAGGAAGAATGTTACAGATAGGAAAATTGACAATGGATGAAATAGCAGATTATTATGCAGATCTTTCAGTTGAAGAAATAATGGAAATAAAAAAGAACTGTTCTGGACAACAGCAGAGTCGAAATTTAAAATAAGAATTAGTGCAAGGTGCATGGAAAAAGTGCATTGATTAAAATCCATGCACTTTTAATACGAAAAATAAATGTGCTTTCATATTTTGAAAATTATACAGTGGAAACTGGTGAAAACGCTCAATTTATTTTTGGAGGTATGTTGATGATAATAAGTGCAAGTAGAAGAACAGACATTCCGTCATATTATTCTCAATGGTTTTTTAATAGGATAAAAGAAGGATACGTTTTAGTGAGAAATCCAATGAACGCCCATCAAATAAGTAAAATAAGCTTGTTGCCAGAGGTTGTCGATGGAATTGTATTTTGGACGAAAAATCCTACTCCAATGTTAAACAAATTGGACAAACTTGAAAAGTATAATTATTATTTTCAGTTTACTTTAACTGCATATGGACCAGATGTTGAGAAAAATATACCATCGAAAAATAAAATTATTATACCTGCATTTCAACGATTGTCAAAGGAGATTGGCAAAGAAAAGGTGGTTTGGAGATATGACCCAATATTTTTTAATAAAACTTACACAATAGATTACCATTGTAAATATTTTGAAATAGTAGCTTCAAAACTTGCGCAATATACAGAGAAATGTACCATTAGCTTTGTCGATTTGTATAGAAATACAGAACGTAATATGAAGCCATTAAATATTCAGGTAATCACTTTAGAACAGCAGACAGAATTAGTGGAAAGGCTTGTTGAAATAGCAAAAAGATATGATATATATATTGATGCTTGTGCAGAAGATTATGATTTTAGGAGGTTAGGAGTTCTGCCTGCTCATTGTATTGACAAGGAAAGATTTGAAAGAATAGGAAAATACAAATTAGATATTGTAAAAGATAAAAATCAGAGAGATGAGTGCGGATGTATTGAAAGTATTGATATTGGAGCTTATAATACATGTAAAAATTGTTGTCTATATTGTTACGCAAATTACAGTAATTCGAGCGTAAATAATAATTTTGCAAAACATAATTATGATTCACCATTATTGTTTGGGGAAAAACAGGAAAAGGATGTAATTAAAGAAAGAAATATAAAATCATTTGTTAATGGGCAAATGACGTTGTTTGATTATGGGGAGGAGGGATTTGAAATATGATTTTTAGGGAAACGCTGATTAAAGCGTTTCCCGCGCCGGATTTGCGCTGCGAAGCAGCATATTTCCATTGCAAATCCGTGCGCATCCAACGGAGTATCTAGGGAAATAATGATTTAATCAGTATTTCCTTAGATATCTCCATTTTATCAACTAATTCAGAACACGATTAACGCTGTCTATCCTTTATATTATCCTCAGGGAGCAGTTGAATTTTTTTGTGGACTTCATTCAAGGGAAAATATTTTATGGGCAGATTATTATGGTGGAGGAATTAAAGTATGGTTGGAACGGTTGCTTTGAATGGTGATAAATCCAAAGGTTGGTCAATTGTTATAGAAAAAACTACCGATAAAAAATAAATATTATCATAGGGCCAGACGAGCCCCGTGCTGGGAAAAGCAAAAGAGGCATTTGGGAATTCCTCTTTCTCATTTCTATATCTCAGATAGTTTAAATCCGTATTCGGTAAAATGTAAGAAATATGTTATACTTGTAATTGTACACGACATTAAAAATAATGAAAGGTGGTAAGCCTGCGCCTAATAAGAACAAATAATAATTTGTAGGAGGTATATTATGGGAATGTTTTCAAAGAAGGAAAATGAAGAAGTGGCTATTGATGAACTAACGCCCCAAATAAAAGCTAAGTTAGATGAATTAGCAGAAAAAGGAAATCAGTTTGAGGAAGAAGAACACTATGAGGAAGCTGTACAAGCATGGAAAGAAGCGCTCAGTCTAATTCCAGAGCCACAGCAATTTTACAGTGAAACCATATGGTTTTTAGCTGCCATTGGCGATATTTATTTTCAAAAGAAACAATACGAAAAAGCCCATGAATGCTTTGACAAAGCAAGGGGAAATTTAAGCGGCGAGGGATATGGAAATCCTTTTGTTATGCTTCGATTAGGTGAATGCTGTTTAGAACTAGGGGACGAAAAAAACGCCACAGAATATTTGCTTAGAGCCTATATGTTTGAAGGAAGGGAGATATTTGAGCCTGAAGAGGATGGTAATGATGATGGAAAAAAATATTTCGATTTTTTAAGAACTCATGTTGAAAACATTGAGTGAAAATTATGATACAGTTTCTATTTATCGGGGATTCTACGCTTGCAGCTTCACACCACGCAGTCACAGCCCTGTTTTCATGACGTTTCAAATGTGCTTGCCCTCACCAGCGGCAACCTCTTTTTTGCAGCAATGCCGACAGAGCGTATAATATATTACACTTTGCAAGCAAAGTCGTGAACAAAATATACAAAAAATTGGAGAAATAACATTTATTTGTACAAATATTGAAAAATAATGTTGAATATGTTAGATTATAAGGAGAAATCTTGAGGGGTTAACACAAAAAGGGTTATAAATATAAATAGAAAAGAGGTGAAAAGGAGGAATAAATAACCTGATTGAGGGCGAGTCTGTCTGAAAATAGCAATGGGGAGATACGATGAATGCCGATTGACTGCAGCACAGGGTGTTATTAAGTGTTGTGGGAAAGCTGTTAGTCCCAGGATTTTGGCCGCTGCAGAATCTGCAGCGGGGGCACAGAAGACAAAAGGCAAACCGGAAACGGAAAATAAGAAAAGGGGAATATCTTGATGAAAAAAAAGAATATGGTGTTTGTTACTGGCAGGCGCAGTCATAATGTCAGATTTGGCAGTTATGAAAGCAGATATTGTCTATGCTGAAACAACAGAGCAGGGAGCAGTGGAATTGGCAGAACAGGAGACAATGGAACCTGTAGAGCAGGAAGAGGAATCTTCGGTGTTTCCAGATGAAAGAAAGCAGTACATTGTCACCATGGCGGAGGATGCCCATCAACCAGAGGTTGAGGTTGCTAAAGGAGTGGCAGGGGAGACTGCAGAGGAAATCAGCGTCCAGCAGGCAGAGCAGATATTGGAGCAGACTATTCCGGCAGGAACTATGGAAGAGAACGTAAA
Source organism: uncultured Lachnospiraceae bacterium (assembly GCA_910585895.1). GTDB lineage: Bacteria > Bacillota > Clostridia > Lachnospirales > Lachnospiraceae > Petralouisia. Next base: position 17,969 of record CAJUHY010000046.1, on the reverse strand, counting down.
TGCGCTGGAAGAGGATAATATGCTGCTCTTAGAGTTGGGGGAAGCAGAGGTTCAGGAACTGGAACGGACAGATGCTGTGGAGGCAGTGGAAGAGGATGTCGATATGACAGCGGCAATGATGCCAGAAGATAGTTTATCCGCAGAAGAGGAGTATGATTCCCTGTTTCTGCAGACAGAAGATGTTGAGGAATGGAATCGGCAGATGCTCCATTTGCAAGAGGATGGGAACAGCATTGAAAGCACGGACGGCGCTGGGATGAGAATTGCAGTATTGGATTCCGGTGTGAACCTGGTGGCTGATGTGCCTGTGGCTAAGAGCGTGAACCTGGTGGATGAAGAACAGGGAATGGAAGGATTTTTCATGGATGGTACAGGCCATGCACCGCAGTGGCAGGGATTATTGCTGCGCAGGATGATGGTCAGGGGATTACGGGTATAGACCCATCCGCGGAGATTTTATCCATTCGTATCCTGGATTGTCAGAACCGTTGTTCCTTAAGCCGCCTGATTGCAGGAATTAAGAAAGCGGAAGAAATGGAGGCGGATATTATTTCCATGGTGGAAAGAATAATTTCATTGCATACTATCGATTCCTCACACATACGGCAAGGGCGGTTTATAACAGGCAGGCTGACCACACAGCAGTTGTGAACGAAGTTATGAATGACCTGAAGAGATTTTATCCGACCAGGAATGACGGAAGCGCATTCCCGGCTTTGGCGAAAGATTCGGTGACAGGCACTACCTCTGGGCAGCTTAACAAAATAGCGACGGCGTTGAAGACCGTGTATAATAACTGGGATAAATATGTGCTGCGTAAGGAAACCAGGGATGATCCAGGATTAGCAGTAAAGAAGACAGACCTGGCGTGGTCCTATGTGATTATCGGTATGGCAATGCATTCTGCCACTGATACATATGCGCATATGGCGTGGGTGAAGAACTCTGGACAATGGGTAAATATAAAAACTTTTAGCACCCATGATAATTTTGAGTTGGGCGGAGCAAGGGCAAGAGTTGCCCAGATTGTGTGCAATCGGACACTACTGCGTTTCCGAGAGGGGCAGAAGGACTGTGTGGCTCCGTTTATTGTTGAGGGAATTGACGGTTATGGTGGGAGTGATGAAGGTGATTTCCGTCTGCAGGATTTCCAGAAATGTTCAGATGAGATAAACGACAAATATAAAAGCAAGCTGGGAATTTACACCTATAAGAAATAATGGGGTAAAATAGAACAATATAATAAAGTGAAATAAGCTGGGAAGCAAGCCACCCTGACGCCTTTGAGCAGGCAGAGGGTGGCTTTGCTGACAGAATTGGTAAAATTTATCGGCTGTCATAAGTAATCCTTTGAAAGAGGAGGAATTGGAAATGATATTTGCAGATAAGTTAATACAGCTTCGGAAAAAGAGCGGCTGGTCTCAGGAAGAGCTGGCAGGTCAGATGGATGTCACCAGGCAGTCTGTATCAAAATGAGAGAGCGCTCAGTCTATCCCTGATTTAGAAAAGATAATTCGGCTTTCGGAACTTTTTGCAGTGAGTTTGGATTATCTGCTCAAAGATGAGTTGGAAGAGGAAGAGAATCTGAAATTATCGGAAGATGTACCGCCGGTAAAGCGGGTAACCATGGAAGAGGCGAGCAGGTTCCTTTCTGTAAAAGCGGCGGGAGGGATAGGGATGTTTGTCCTTCTGGCGATTGTGGCGGCTGCAGTAAGTATTTTTATAGCAAACGAGAGCAAGACGGCGCCTTTTCCTATCTGGATACGGAGGAATTTGAAACAGAGTATGGGGTGAGCGGTATGGTCACAGAGCGCAGGGGCAGATATAAGAATATCCATACCAGATATAACATAATCGGCGCAAGTCTGTGCATTGTGGCATTAGTTCCGCTGTTTCTGTCAGTGATTTTCGATGAAAATAATGTTCTTTTGTTAGTAGCGATGCTCTCAGCTGGATTTGTGATAGCAGGATGTGGTGTAAACCTTTTTACGCGCACTGGGATTATTTGGGGCAGTTATGAGAAACTTCTGCAGGAAGGGGATTATACCAAATCCAAAAAGAAAAATAAGAGTTATTATTGAGAATAAATATTTTGCCTAAAAATATGCTCCTTCTTAGAGCGGCAGATTTACGGCGTATCTGTCTGCAGTAAAAAGGGGCATATTTGTTGTATAAAGTATTTGCAATTAACGTGCAGGCATAGTAAACCCATCCAGAGCCTTGTTAAGGTAATCGTTGAAAGGTTTCATTGCCTTGAAAATTTCGATAGCTTTTGGCAGGAACATTTCAGAATCTGCTAATAATTCGTCACTTATCGGGTATTCAAGATACCAGCTCTTGTATTTCAAAAATTCTGCCTGCGGATGTTCTTTGTCATATCCTTTCGGCACATTTTTCAGGGCGGTTCCCTGTACGGTGAAATGTTCCTCAAAATCAGCCGAATGGATGATAGTTTCCCATTCTGCCGGGTGAGCAGCGAGGTAATCCCGAACCATTGACGTTGCCTCCTTAAACATATCTGCAAATAACCCGCCGCCTAAAAAGGACTGATTGCCAGGTTTGATCATCAGGTAATATCCAACAGGGACAGGCAGTTTTCCCTTTGATGAGATATGGGCGCGGAAAGCAGGGTTGTATGGTGATTTGTCGTGGCTGAATCGGGTATCCCTCACAAGTTTAAAGGTAAGTTCTTTCGGAATATTGTGCAGGATACTTGCGTCAAATTTTCCCAGTTCCAGAATCAGTGATTGCAGCAGTTCTTCAAACTGCATGTTTGCATCCTTGTAATCCGCTTTATGGGCATGATACCATTCGCGGTTGTTGTTGTCTGACAATTCTGTCAGATATTTTAAAATAATGTTTGTATCCATAAAGTAAAGTCTCCCTGTTATGTATTTTTTACTGTTGAAAATGCTGCTCCATCCAGAAAGTCAGTAAAGAATTTCCGAATCTTTTCCGGTGGCTGGTAGGATTTGCAAAAAGAAAATTGCTGTGATAAATCGTCAATATTTTCCATGGCATCTTTGACAGCCGTTAAGGTCTGCTCTGGTATCTCCTTGGCAGACGTATAGTCCAGATGAAGAGGGTTGATACGGTGGTTTTGGATGGCATAATTTACCCTCTTGCTGCATTTGCAGTTTCCATTGCCGTATTCGCCGCAGTATTTTCCCAAAAAGTCCGCCATTTTTCTGCGGATTCTGGAAAGTTTCTGACGGTACGCTTCGGGTGTCAAGTCCAGAATTTCTCCAGCTATACGGCTGTCAATTTTAAACATTGTGCCCAAAACGAAAATGCAGCGGCTCTCGGTATCAAGGCATTGCAGCATCACATTTGTGCAGGACATTTTCAGTTCTTCCGTCAGGATAGATTTTTCTACGTCCTGCGTTAAATCAGGTATGTCCATAAGCTGGGCATTCTCTATATCCTGCCCATAGAATTCAAAGCTCAGAGGACGTTTGGCAAGCATATGCTTCTGGTAAGTTTTCAGATGGTTTGCCGCGATGCGGAATACCCAGGTAGAGAACGAGCATTCCTTGCGGAAAGAAGACAGATGCGTAATGATTTTCAGCAAAATATCCTGTGTGGCATCTTCTGCATCCGCGAAAGTTCCCAACATTCTCAGCGAAAGGTTGAAAACCATGTCCTGTACGCTGAGAATCAGTGTTTCCAGGGCCTGCTTGTCCCCATTTGTCGCTTTGTCGATTAAGACAGAGATTTCTTCGTTCGTTATGTTATTCATGAATTTTTACCTCCTATTATAATTAGACGAGGGAAAAGTAAATTTGTGACAGCAAATATTAAAAAAATTTTCGGGAAACATTATCAATGAAACAGTTTTAGGATTGGCGCCGGTAGGTCTTTGCCTGTGTTGGTGCGTATGATACCTCTTCGTATTATATCATGGTTTGTCCTATAATAACATGGCTGCGGAGTTTCTCACCCAGTAACTTACCGGTAACTTAACGGAATCTGCTCTTTGCCGTTCGTGCCCTGTTAATGGTGATTCGTTCCAGTGGAGGTAAAAATCAGGACAAACTGCCGATAAAATAAGTGACAGTAGAGAAATGACAGAAAAGTAAGGTGGGAAAATATGGAAATAGCCATTGTAGATGATGAAGAACTTATCCGGGAACAGGTATGCAGCCTTATAAAAAGCCAAAGACCGAATTGCTGGATGGAAATTTATACTACCGGGGAGGAACTTCTGGCAGCCAGACATAAATTTGACCTTATTTTTCTGGATATACAGCTGGAGGGCATGAACGGCATTGAGGCTGCGCGAATGTACCGAAAGCAGCAGGAAGATACTGTTTTGGTGTTTATTACCAGAAATCGGGAATATGTATTCGAGGCGTTTGAAGTATCGCCGTTTTATTATTTGCCTAAGCCTATTGAAGAGACAAAGTTTTTGGAGATTTTTGACCGGGCCGCCAGAGAAGCGCTGAAACGCAATCATTGGGGTCAGGAAACGCTGCTTATCCGCACGAAAAGCAGAAGTTTTACAGTTCACCGCAATGATATCCGTTATATTGAAAACAGGGGCAAGAAAGTGGAAATATACACGGTTGAAGATGAAGGACCGATTGAAATATATGCTACAATGGCGGAGCTCACCCGTAAGCTGGGCGAGGGTTTTTACCGCTGCCACAGGGGATATCTCGTGAATATGGCATATATTGCAGAATTTGACAGCGACAGTATCAGCCTTGCCGGCGGGGCAAAGGTGTATTTGTCCAAGAAGAAACATGGAGAATTTGTAAAAATATACATGGATTTTTTGCAGAAAGAAGGAGGAACAGTCATATGATAAATATTAGTCACACGTTTTGGGGCGGCAGTGCTTTTGGTAATATCGGGCACAAGAATTCTGTACAAATGAATGGGTATGCACAAGAGGAAATACTGGCGAACAAAAGGAGGCTGCTTAAAGAGAAATTGGATTCTCAATCCGAACAGAATCAGAAAGCGGAGGCAGTCAATCAGGGGGATGGGACAGAAGAGACACAGGAATCTGAAGAAAAGAAACAAGAGTCAAAGACGGATACGGATATCATTGTCAAAGCAGACGGTTCCAGAGTGCTTTTGATGACAACAAGAGTTTGTGGTATGCAGACGACCAGGAGTGTAGAATTATCCAAACCGACTGCAATGCAGAATGATATTTCCGAACAGGAATCCAAACCGACTGCAATGCAGAATGATATTTCCGAACAAGAGAATAGCATAGGAACAAAAGGCGGGAATTAAAAATAGCGTCCCCATTAGCAAAAGAACAGAATTTACATATATTTATTGTAGTGAAATTCAGTCTTTTCGGGGGTTGTTATGAAGGTAGAAATAATTCAGGGCATCCTGATTCCGTTTCTGGGAACATCTCTGGGTGCGTCTTGTGTGTTGTTTATGAGAAATATGCTCAATATTTCATTGCAGAGAATTTTAAACGGATTTGCAGCGGGAGTCATGGTGGCAGCCTCTGTCTGGAGCCTACTGATTCCCGCAATGGAACAGGCATCATCAATGGGACAGTGGGCCTTTGTGCCGGCAGTGACAGGATTCTGGACAGGAATCCTTTTTTTATTGGCATTGGACAGGGCGGTTGTTCACTTGTGTTCAGGGCATAGTAAACCAGAGGGAGCGTTGGGAACACAGAAGGGGACTGCCATGCTGGTGTTTGCCGTGACGCTGCACAATATTCCGGAAGGGATGGCAGTGGGGGCGGTGTTTGCAGGCTGCCTGTCGGGAAGCAGTGCGATTGCTGCAACAGAGGCAATGGCGCTCTCTGTGGGGATTGCAGTGCAGAATTTTCCAGAGGGAGCTATCATCTCCCTGCCTCTGAAGGCGGAAGGGATGAAGAGAAGTAAGGCATTTATCTATGGAGTGCTGTCTGGGGTTGTAGAGCCGCTTGCTGCACTGGTTACAATTCTGGCATCAGGTCTTATTGTTCCGGTATTGCCTTTTATGTTGAGTTTTGCCGCGGGAGCTATGGTTTATGTCGTAGTTGAAGAACTGATTCCAGAGTTGTCAGACGGCGCACGTTCTGACATGGGCATACTGTTGTTTGCAGTGGGGTTTACGGTAATGATGGCATTGGATGTAGCGTTAGGATAAAGTATGCGGGAAATAAAAGCAACAGCTTTGAAAATGTGTTTGGTTTTAGAATACCTTGCCTTTTATTGGGAATACTTTCATCAGAAGTATGGATGTATTATAATCAAGAATGCGAGGGGACACATTTATGACGGTAAGTTACTCAGTCAATGGAAAATCAATCGAGCCGGAGAAATTGAGAGAAATACAAATTACCAAGAAAGATTATATAGATTACGTGGAGGCAATCAGACAGAGCGCAGTTAACAGCTATGTGGAGCATGGCGGGCAGGGAATTGTGCGTGAAACAGGGAAGGTTACAGGATGAAGACGGCGGCAATTTACATAAGGGTATCTACGGACTCGCAGGCAGAAGAAGGATATTCCATTGAAGCACAGAAAGAACAATTGTCTGCATACTGTGTGTCAAAGGGAATCAAGAGATATGAATTTTATATTGACGGCGGCTGGTCGGGCAGCAACATTGAACGACCGGAAATGCAGAGGCTTATTGAGGACGTGAATGCGGATAAGATTTCCCATGTCATTGTCTACAAACTTGACCGCTTGTCACGTTCGCAGAAAGATACGTTGTACCTGATTGAGGATGTGTTTAATCCGCATGGGGTAGATTTTGTATCGCTCAATGAGAGTATGGACACGTCTACGCCCATGGGCAGGCTCATGTTGGGGATTTTGTCGGCGTTCGCTCAGCTGGAGCGTGAAAACATAAGGCTCCGTACACGTATGGGCATGAAAGAACGTGTGAAATCCGGACTGTGGATGGGAGGAGGGCGCGTACCTTTTGGCTACGATTACGATAAAGAAAAAGGTGTTCTTGTGCCCAATAAAGATGCCAGAAAGGTTCGTGAAATATATAAGCTGTATATCGAAGGAAAGGCACCGCAGGAAATAGCAAATCTTCTGGGGCTAAAATATGACAGGCTTGTGTATCAGATTTTGATGCGCAAAAGCAATTATGGAATCATTGAATACAATGGGGAAGAGTATCAGGGGCAGCATGAACCCATTATTTCCAAAGAAATTTATGACATTGCCATGCGCTGTATGTTAGAGCGCAAGTTTGTGCGTGCAAATACGTCAGAGCATCTTCTCACAGGGTTACTTCATTGCGGGAAATGCGGTGCCAAGATGCGCTACCAGAAATGGGGAAATAAAGGCTGCAAATTGGTGTGCTATTCCCAGCAAAAGTCTAAACTGTATTTAGTCAGGGACCCGGACTGCAATCAGCAGAGGATATGGGCGGATGAGGTGGAGGAGAAAGTAATTCAGGCAATTTTTGCATTTGCCAATAATTATAAGCCCAGCGAGACGGAATCGTTGGCTCCGGGCGATACGGTTTCCTTGTTATATGAACAACAGAGAGCATTGAATAAAAAGATAAAAAGGCTCTATAACATCTATGCTGCCGAGGAAGATGATGATATATTATTGGAGACTATTAATGAACTGAAAAAGAAATTGAGCCAAATCAATCAACAGATTGAGCTGAATACGCAGAGCGATACAGTATTGGCGAGGAGAAGAGAAAAGGCGGAGCTCTTATTGACGGTGAGTGAACTGTGGGACACTATGGATGTGAGACAGAAGAAGCATATTATCCGCAAATTGGTGAATAAAGTGGTAATTACGGATTCTCATGTGCATATAGATTTTACTCTGTAGTGTTTTCGACAAGACATATTCATTGGCACTGCATAGGTAGAAAATTTGACGCCGATTTCCGGATTGAAGTTATCAATGGATTTAATCAGACCGATACAGCCTATTTGGAATAAGTCATCTACATTTTCATTGCTGTTTGCAAAACGTTTGATGACGCTTAAGACCAGGCGGAGGTTTCCTTTGATGTAAGTCTCCCGGGCTTCCATGTCCCCCGCCTTGATTCGGGAGAAGAGGTCGTCTTTCTCCTCATCCTTCAACACTGGGAGTTTTGAAGTGTTGACTCCGCAGATTTCTACTTTGTATGCCGCCATAATGTTACCTCCCGATTTTATAATTGTTACAGTTCACTTGTCAGCTAATATGGAGATAATCACATGCTTGCATGATGATTTCTCCATTTTTGCTGACGAAGAGAACGCCGGTTTATGAGCAAAGTTAGCTGCAAAGCAGCGAGAAAGCGCTGAAAGCGCCTTTGCGAATGGCGTGAAGTGAACAGTAACTTTATTTCTGTATTAAAATGATGCACGTAATTTACCACTTTTATTCATGGAAAATTCATGCTATACTTTAAATTAAAGAAAATAAAAAAAGAGCCTCGGCATCTTTTTGAGATTTTAAAGTTGGAGACAGGAGATGTAGCTATGAAGGATGCAATCGATAAGAGAAATGAGCAGGAAAGAGTTGCCAGATGCATTGTGAAACGCAGTAATGTCATTTATACAAGCAAGGAGGAGTTGGAACGCAGGGCGCAGGAGGAGAAACATAAACAGCTGCAGGAGGAACGCGAAGAAGCCGAAGAGGTTATCAGGAAACTCAAAGATGACCAGAATAATAAGACGGCGATGGTAGTGCAGCGGCTGGTTGCTGAGAGGGAAATGCTGGAGAGACAGTTAGAGACCGGAATGGATCCCAGCGGCAGATACCGTATGAGCGGGGTGACCCAGGAAAGAGTGGAGGCGATTCTGAGTGAGAAGAGTAAGCAGCTGCAAGATCTTATTGCTGCCCACAGTGTTGATAGCAGCAAAGCGGATTAAGTTGTGGATGAAACATTATCGGAAGATGACTGAGAACATAACGCCCAGACAGAAAAGATATATAAAAAAACTGGTTTGCCGGGAAGGCAGGCATATGAAGAAATGGATTCATCGGGTGGGCAGGCATGTGAAGAAATGGCTTCACCGGATGGGCGCAAGGAGACGATGGAGAGGAGGCGGATGCCATGTGCAAACAGGAAGATAAGCGGGCGGAGGTCTCGCAGGAGCAGAAGAAAGGGACCCCATTGAATGAGACCTGGTCTCAGGAGGCCCAGGATGAGCTGGAGGATTTTATTGAGCAGCAGGGGATTTATATCCGCCAATAAGAAGATAGGAGCAAAAGGAGGCAGTAGCAAAGGTATTCATAAGAATATAGTAGAAATATTTTGAGAAGCGGCGTAGCTTGAGGGCTATGCCGTTTCTCTGTGTTAATGAGGGGGGCAAATCATTATATGAAAACTTTAGCGAACCCTATTGACAATTGTACTCCAAATGTATATAGTATATTTAACAATTAGGTTAATTGTTAAAGGAGGTCAAACAATGGGGTTGCAACAGACACTTAAAGCACTTGCCGATCCAATTCGCCGGGAAATACTCAATATACTGAAAAAGGGACGAATGTCGGCGGGTGAAATTACCGATCATTTCTCGGTAACAGCACCATCAATTTCAAGACATCTGTCGGTATTGAAGGAGGCTGACTTAATTAGAGACACAAGGGAAGGAAAGTTCATTTTCTATGAAATCAACACCTCTGTTTTAGAGGAAACCCTGCTTTGGATTGCAGATTTGAAAGGAGATAATGATAATGTTTAAAAAGAACAAATTGAAGGTCGTAATATCGTCTATCATTATTTTGCTTCCGATTTTATTCGGAATCATTATGTGGAATGATTTGCCAGACATTATGACGACTCATTGGGGTGCAGACGGAAATGCGGATGGATTTGGCGGAAAAGTGTTTGTTGTGTTTGGTACACCTATCATACTTCTGATTTTGCATTTTCTTTGCTTGCTGTTTACTTCATTGGATAAAAAACAAAAGAATCAAAATCAAAAAGCATTAGGAATGCTATTTTGGATTTTTCCAGTTATATCCCTTTTCACAAACGGAATAATGTATCGTGCAGCTTTTGGCAAAGAATTTGATTTAGACTTTTTTATGCCGGCTCTGCTTGGAGTAATGTTCATCTTTATAGGCAATTACTTACCCAAAGTAAAACAAAACAGAACGCTGGGGATTAAGATTTCTTGGGCGTTGAATAACGAGGAGAATTGGAATAAAACGCATAGATTTGGCGGTAAGGTCTGGGTAGTTGGAGGACTTATTTTGTTATTCTCCATTTTTCTTCCTCTAAAAGTGATGGTATTGGTTGTGGTATGTGTGATTGCTGCTTTGGCGATTATCCCTATAGTTTACTCTTATTCCATTTACAAACAGCATCAAAAGGAAGGTATTGTATATGCTGAAGCTCCCAGAAGCGGTGCAGAAAAAATTGCGCTCAGAATAACCGCAGTTATCGTACCTATCATTTTATTAGGTGTTGCCCTTTTGATGTTTACTGGTAACATTGAGGTAAAGTGTGAAGATACAGCATTAACGATAAACGCAACCTATTGGACAGACGTGGAAATCAACTATTCAGAAATCGAAACTGTTGAATACCGCAAGGATTTAGATGTAGGTGTTCGCACAAATGGGTTCGGATCGCCAAGACTGTCTATGGGCATTTTCCAGAATGATGAATTTGGCTCATATACCTTGTATTCCTATACAGGTGCAAAAGAACATCTCGTTTTGACTTCTGGCGAAAAAACCCTTGTAATCGGAATGAGCGATACAAAGGAAACGAAGGCATTATACGAGATAATGATAGAAAAAGTTGGTAAGTAATGGTGACCTCAATGCACTTAAAAGTATCCTCCAAAATAATATATTCGCACATATGTCACAGTTCTCCGATTGCCACACTCTGTTATATCTTGTTATCAGATTTTCCTGCCCTTGAATTTGCCCTTATGATTGTGCAGAACAAGGAGAATATTGTGTGAAATCATATAAAGCGATAAGGTGTACATAATTTCCTTTGTTAGAAAATAGCAAAGTTGCGAAAAGCTTTCAAATGCAAGTTTTGCACTTCATACACTTAAGGGTTTAAGTTTATTGTTCAAAAGTGTTTTATAAGCGCCGCATTTATAGTCGCTTCCCTTTTTAGCCTTATTCATATGGCATAAAACTTGGGCATAAGATAAAAGAAAGACAGTTTTTGAGGAAGAGTAAGGGTGAATATGGGCAATATTACATTGAGTAAATATCATGGTTTGGGAAACGATTATTTGGTGTTGGACCCTCATAAAAATGTATTGGCGCTGCAGAGCCGTAATATCGAGATGTTGTGCCGCAGAAATTTTGGCGTCGGTGCAGACGGTCTCTTGTATGGTCCGATTCAGGAAGATGGAAAAATGAAAGTACGTATTTTTAATGCTGATGGTTCCGAGGCGGAGCAGAGTGGAAACGGCGTGCGGATTTTTGCAAAATATCTTTGGGATGAGGGCTATATCAAGGAAAAAGAGTTTTCGCTGGATACATTGGCAGGCGAAGTAAAGGTGGAATTTTTGCAGGAAGACGGAAGCGTTATGCGCGTCAATATGGGCAAGCCTGTATATGCAGGACCGCAGATGGACATGGATGGTCTGAAGACGGAGATTATCAATGCCCATCTGCGTTTTTGGGATAACGATTATAACACGACCTGTCTGTCGGTGGGGAATCCCAACTGCGTGATAATGATGGAAGAGGTGACGCCCCAGAAAGCTAAATTGCTTGGTCCCTATGTGGAGCAGTCCTCGTATTTCCCCAACAAAACCAATATGCAGCTCTGTAAAGTCATTGACAGGCGAAATATAACCATTGAAATCTATGAGAGGGGAGCAGGTTACACACTCGCTTCCGGTACTGGGGCCTGTGCAGCAGCAGCCGCAGCAAAACGCATGGGACTTGTGGATCACGTGGTCACTGTGCATATGCAGGGCGGAGACCTTACCATAGAGATAGATGAGACGGATACGATTTATATGACCGGGAGCGTGGAGCAGGTGGGTACTTTCACGCTGGCGGAGCATTTTTTATCGTAGGTATGTTGGGAGACGTGGAAAAGAAGATATGTAAAATGCTCGTGAATTGTATCGTTAAATGCTGTCGGATTTAATCACAATTACATGACAGACAGCGGTCTTATTGCCCACGGTTACGGTGATGTCAGCCTCCCCTTCACTAACAGCTTTGATATATGCATAATCAGAGCCGTCGGAGCCTTTTACGGTTGCAACGGAAGGGTCGGATGAAGTCCAGGTAATATCATAATATATAGCGGAATTATTTGGTTCCGTGCGAAAAGAAATAATCTCTACGCTGGCTGTTTTTAGGGTTAGCGCGGTCGTGTCCAATGTCAGTGCAGTGATAGGAGCAGGAGCTACATTTACCTGACATGTCGCCGTCTTGCTGCCTATAGATACGGTGATTACAGCCGTTCCTGAATTATTATTGCTTTCTAAGAGAACAGTGTTATCATAATCATCGAAGGAGGCACGAACAATTGATGGGTCAGAGGATGTTACGGAAATCTCATGGTATCTTATGGCTTTTGCTGGAAGTGTGCTAATTTTTAATTCCTGCGATTTCCAATATTCCATCTGCACAGAACTTGTTCCTAACAAAATTTTTTGTACCGTAGGTTTTTTTACGACTACTTTACAGATAAATTTTTTTCCATGTACTTTGGCGGTTATTTTAGCAGAGCCTACGCGTCTGGCGGTTACCGTTCCTCTTTTGACTTTGGCAACGGAGGAATTGCTGCTGGTCCATTTTACAGAATGCTTACAGCCAGATAACTTCAATTTTTTTGTCTGGTTTAGATTCAAGGATAAACTGGTATCGCTTATTTTTGGAGTTTCAACCGTCACAGTACATTTTTTGGTAATGGTTCCCATGGTTGCTGTGATGATTGCTTTTCCTTTTTTCTTTGCAGTTATTTTGCCGCTTCCCGAGATTTTAGCGACAGATGGTTTGGAAGAATGCCAGGATATGGCCTCTGTGGCATTGCTGATTTTTAATTTTGCTGTCTGTCCTTTCAACAGTAAAATGGACGTTTTGTTAATTTTTATGGGTTTTGCCGCTGGGGGTGGGGTCGGCTGCGGGGCCGGTTCCGGGCTTGGAATATAACCGTTGCCAAAACATTTGCTGCAGGGGGTCAGACCCCTTGACAGCGCGCTGGATAGCGGGGCAGGAGTATAAGTGCCGTTCCCACATTTATGGGAGTGGTATTTGGAACCGGTTGGGGTTACATAGACCGTGGTTTCTGCATGTACGATATTGCTGCTGGCTGGTATGTTTGCGCCGGGCGTTATCAGCAGGACAACGGCAAAAACAAGCATAGTAAACTTAAATTTTGTTCTTAATTTTTCCATAACTATTTCTCCTCATATTTTCTTATTAAGTTATCATATTTATGGATGAAAGACAAGGTCTGAATATTTTGAGATTCCACATTTTGTAAATCATAGAGCCGAAATGTTTCCGTGATTCATAACAAAAAACAAGTGACATCTGACCCACTTTTTGTTATGATAAAAAGAACAGTGCAAGTAAGGAAGGAATGAGGAACGAAAATGGAAAAAATCTTGGAACTTATCAGCAGAGAAGTAGAGCAGGCCTTTACGGCAAACGGTTATGACCCCAAATATGGCAGGGTGACGCTTTCTAACCGTCCGGATTTATGTGAATATCAGTGTAATGGTGCGATGGCAGCGGTCAAAGAATATAAATGCGTGCCCTTTTTAATTTCAGATAAGATTGCAGAGAGCTTGAGCGGAAATGAGATGTTTGCCTCTGCAGAATCGGTGAAGCCTGGGTTTTTGAATCTCAAACTGGATGCAGAGTATCTGGCAGGGTATCTGCGGCAGATGAGTGCGGATGAGCAGCGTCTGGGCTGTGAGAAGAGCAAAGCGCCCAGAACTATCATGATTGATTACGGCGGGCCAAATGTAGCAAAGCCCCTTCATGTGGGACATCTGCGTTCTGCCATTATCGGGGAGAGTGTTAAACGGATAGGCAGATTTATGGGTCATACGATGATAGGCGATGTACATTTAGGCGATTGGGGTCTGCAGATGGGATTGATTATCACGGAATTGAAAGAGCGTAAGCCGGAACTTGTCTATTTCAAAGAAGATTACGAAGGGGCATATCCCGAGGATGCGCCGTTTACGATTTCTGAGTTGGAGGACATTTATCCCGCAGCAAGCGCCAAATCGAAAGAGGACGAGAGTTATAAGGAAGCCGCGATGCAGGCAACGTATGAACTGCAGCAAGGACGTAAGGGCTATCAGGCTTTGCTTACGCATATTTTAAATGTTTCTGTCAGTGACTTAAAGCGCAATTATGAGAATTTGCATGTATCTTTTGAATTGTGGAAAGGGGAATCGGATGCCCAGCCCTTTATCCCGGAGATGGTGCAGAAGATGAAAGACGATGGATTTGCACATATGAGCGAGGGCGCGCTGGTTGTAGATGTGAAGGAAGATACCGACACCAAGGAAGTTCCGCCCTGTATGATTCTCAAATCGGATGGCGCCTCCCTTTACAATACGACAGATTTGGCAACGATTGTCTGGCGTATGCGGGATTACTGCCCGGATGAAATTATCTACGTGGTGGACAAGCGGCAGGAGCTGTATTTCACACAGGTATTCCGCTGTGCGAGGAAGACAGGATTGGTGAGTCCGGAGACAGATTTAAAGTTCTTAGGATTCGGCACGATGAACGGTAAGGACGGCAAGCCCTTTAAGACGCGCGAGGGCGGTGTGATGCGTCTGGAATATCTGGTCAATGAGATAAATGAGGAAATGTATAAGAAGATATCGGACAACCATACGGTGGAAGAGGAAGAGGGGCGTAAGACTGCCAAAATGGTAGCCCTTTCCGCTATCAAATATGGTGATTTGTCCAACCAGGCGGCTAAGGATTATATTTTTGATGTGGAACGTTTTACTTCTTTTGAAGGCAATACGGGTCCTTACATTTTGTACACAATTGTGCGCATTAAATCTATCCTGAAGAAATATCAGGAGCAGAAAACGCTGCCAGATGGCGCAACGATACTGGCGGCGCATTCTGAGAGTGAGAAGGCGCTGATGTTAGAAATCAGCAAATTCAACAGCATGATGGAATCTGCCTTTGCAGATACAGCCCCCCATAAGGTGTGCGCCTACATTTATGACCTTGCCAATGCTTTTAACCATTTCTACCATGAGACGAAAATCCTTGCTGAGCAGGATGAGATGGTGCAGGCGGGTTATATCTGCCTGTTGGAATTGACGAAGAGGGCATTGGAGATCTGTATTGAAGTTCTGGGATTTGAAGCTCCGGAAAAGATGTAGTTAGCTACAAGCCGTGTAAAATTTATAAACTCGGAAGAAAAAGTTTACTTTTTCCTCCGAGTTTTTAATTTTATAGGGCGCCAGCCTCTAGCGAGAAGAAGCGAATTCGAGCTAGGATAGGTTTGTAGCGAACGAAAACTTAGGAAAATGCCAATTCCGTCCGGCGAATTAAATCCATCTGCAGAGGTTTTCCCAGCTCTACGAAGTATGCGCTGTAGCCAGCCACCCGCACAAGCATATCTTTATAATCTTCCGGCGTTTCCATTGCCGCTTTCATCATTTCGTTGCTCATAATATTAAACTGGCAGTGCATTCCACCCTTTTGCAGGTAAGCGCCGATGAAGCCTACCAGATTTTCCCGGCCCTCCAGTCCAGCAACGCATTCCGGCGGAAATTTCCAGTTGAGGAGCGTTCCGTTAGTGGCGAGGCTGTGGTCGGCTTTGGTAACGGAGTTGGCAATGGCTGTAGGACCACTGATATCGTGGGAGGCGGCGTGCGTATGCACGGGCCCCATGTTGTCGGAAATGGGTTCGCCGCTTTTCCTTCCATCTAAGGAAGCGCCCAGACCAAGTCCCAGCCCCACGTTGGCATTGACCGTATATACGCCAGGGCAGAAGTATCCGCCCCGAGGGTTTTTCCTGCCGTTGATATTGCGGCAGTAACATTCAAATACTTCCCGGAACAAATCATCCGCGTAATCATCATCATTGCCATAATGATGTACCTTGCTGCTGTTTACCAGAGCGTACAATATCTCGTGTCCCTGCCAGTTGTCTTTCACTGCCTGCAGCAGTTCTGCGCCGCTGTAACGTTTTTCATCAAAAACAAGCTGCTTGATGGTGGAGAGGATATCTGCACAGGTTCCGATACCGCTTGCCTGGGGGCCTGTAAAATTATAGCGGGCTCCGCCTTCCCCAAGGTCTCTGCCAGAAGCGATACAGTTGTTAAAAAATGCAGAAGCGTAGGGCAGCGGCTTCATTTCTTTGTGAATGGTTTCTATCATATTCAGCCCGCTGCACATCTGTTCTGTCCAGAACTGCATTTGCTGCTGGAAACTCTCTACGACTTCCGCTATATTCTGCAAATTGCTGAGCATTCCGGTGTTGGGTCCTAAAGTCTTACCAGCTCCGGCACATTCCTGGTATCTCGGACATTGGCTGCTGCAGTCAATACATTGTCCGCCGTTCAGCGCAAGTTCCATCACTTTGGCGATATTGATGTATGCTGCATCGTGATAGCCGTACTCCTGTCCTGGAAGGTCCGGTTCCACACAGCCGACAACTGCGTAGCCCCTTGCCTCGGAAAGGCTCATACCTTTTCGCTGCATGGCCTTGATGGCGACGTCATCATTGAAGATTTTGGGGTGTCCGTAGCCGGCACGGATACATTCCACCGTCTTAACTTTCAGTTCGTAGGGCGTATTTTCGTGCATCCGTACACAGACCCAGGGATTCATCATGCGGGTATGAACAGAAGCCTCAAGCAGCATAAAGGTCAAATCATTCGTGACATCATTGCCGTTCTCGTCAACGCCGCCGATGGTAAGGCTTTCTCCGCCCCATCCGCGTCCATTGCGGACTTCCACAGTCATCCGGTCTTTTAGTTTGGAGGGATTACCCATTTTCACATAGGCGCATTCCAGCAGCTCCTGGGCAAACTCTTTGGTAATGACATGATTCTCCATGTCGCTTTTGTAATAGGGGTACAGCCATTGGTCCATCCTTCCGTAAGAGACGGAATGACCGTTGGATTCAATCAGTGTGATGGTGGTGGCAAAATGCCAGAGCTGAATCGCCTGCCACATGGTTTTGGCAGGACCTCCGGCAATCTGCCGGCAGTTCTGCGCAATCTGCCGAAGTTCTTCCTGGCGTTTGGGGTTCTGTTCCTGCTGGCTGCGTTCTTCTGCCAGAGCGGCATAGCGGTTGATGTAAGTGCAGGCAGCTTGCAGTTCAATCAGCATTGCCTCATAGAATTCTTTCTTCTCCAGATAGTCTTCCTCTGCAGCAGACAAACTGCCATAAGCCGCTTTTGCCTCCGCAATCAGTCCATGATAACCGATACGCAGGAGTTTTTCGTAATCCATGACAAAATGCCCAACGCCGCCGAAATGATAAAGGTTTGTCATATAGACCTTTTTGCCCATCTCGCATCCCTTTTTCTGGTCTTCTGTCAGATTTGCTTCCACGGCATCTGCAATGGTCCTGCCGCGCCAAAATTCCAGCAGTTCCAGTAATTCCTCTTTATCTTCGTCAGTAATATAAAACTTGTCATGCGGCCGTTGGTCGAAGGGATGGTTGCGCAGTTCATCTATGATCCAGTTTACCGAGAATTCCGGGTAAATGGGGGCTGCTTTTGCCGGCGCAGCCAATTCTCCTGCCAATAATTCATCTTCATACAAGTCGATATTTACATGCTCAAGAATATTTTTTAGGGCATATGCTGTCTTCAGTTTAGGAGACATCTGCGGATTCTCTTTGTAGGTTTGCGTGATAAGCCTTGCCCGTTGGATATCGATATTGAATTTACGGGCCAAAAACACTTTTCTCAGCTTGTTTACGCGCGCATATGGCGAAAAGCCGTCATGTCCCACCTGGTATCCAATGCCGTAATGTTTGTCGAATGCTTCTGTGCCAATCGGTTTTATTGCTGTCATTGCCTGTTTGCCTCCTTCGTGGTAGTGCCTGTTTTGCAGGGGATGCCCCTGTCGCAGAAATATTTCAC
>CAJUHY010000045.1:8762-21763 GCA_910585895.1 uncultured Lachnospiraceae bacterium | reverse complement strand
CTTGCAGAGATGGGAGACATTTCGAGATTTGATGATGTTAAGGAAATACAAAAATTAAGCGGATTAGGTCTTGTAACGTGCAGCTCGGGAAAGCATAGAGGGGAAACCAGGATTAGTCACAGAGGACGCAAGCAACTGAGATACTGGTTATTCCAGGCGGCAAAGTCAGCGGTGGCCCATGCGGAGGAATTCAAAGAACTCCACATGTACTATATACGACACGGGTCGATAATCCGCTGAAAAAAATGTAGTCATTGCTTGTTATAGCGTACAAGCTTCTGAGAATCATCTACAGGATTCTGAAGAAAGGAATAATCTATGATCCGAAGAAGATGTTGATGGATATCAGACGTCCGGAAAAGAAGGACGAGATTGTAGCGTAAGACATTTTAACAGCATTATTTATTCCAGAACCTTGCCGGGTTCCGGATGAATCCGAAATCGGGCAGGGTTCTGGAAAGAAACCCGATAATGATGGAGCACTGCATACAGGCACTGC
The DNA here is from genome assembly GCA_910585895.1 of uncultured Lachnospiraceae bacterium. Taxonomy (GTDB): domain Bacteria; phylum Bacillota; class Clostridia; order Lachnospirales; family Lachnospiraceae; genus Petralouisia. The sequence goes on along the minus strand of CAJUHY010000045.1, from coordinate 21,264 downwards.
AGCATCACAAAGACCAGCAAAGTGAGGCAGGGTAAGCGTCCATGGGATATCCGAACCCTGCGAAATGGACAGGTCAGTAAAATCAAGATACAATGACTGTCATACACTTTTGGCTCTGTTTTATAAGGTGAACATTAAAAAAGCCAGTAAAATCCATGATTTAGGGCTTGACATTATAGGAAGGAGAATTTATAAAATGACAACTCATTTTTTAGCAGCCTGCATCGCTTTTTCTTGGTGGATAAAAAATTCCATCGCCAGTGTCTTTTTATTTGGAGAATATCCTTATCCAAGAGAAGAAGACTATGAATAAAAATTTTATTCTTTTAATAGCAGAAAATGAGGGTGTCGCAAAATCATCAAATTATCAGTATAGTTGCCTCCTTTTGGGATTCACACCTATAAATTAATCTGTTAACCATCTCCTCATTCGCATTGTTCTTTTATAGATTGAATTGTCAGTAAGTAAATCCGGCATTGACCAATTGCTATCCAAAAAGAAGTGATATATTTAGGAATATGAACGCATTAGGTATTGATTCTTCCAAGAAAATACACGTTGGCTGCCCTCCGTCCCAGTAGCGAAATTCTAGTAAAGCCTTTTGACACCCTACACCCAGCTGATGATTTCCGCTCTCTTCTCCGTTCACTTAATGACTGACACGCAACGTTATGGAATTCACCAACTGCAACTATAAACCCATAGCCAGGCAAATCTTCTTGCAAACGCGGACTTTTTCAATCGTAATTTTCTATTGACCTTTTACTTTGTCGACCAATTTATTTGAAAAGGAATATACAATGTTGAACTCTTCCTAATCCAAGTTATTTTAACCATCCAAAGACATGACATTAACAACTTGTTCCGGAATAGCGATTCCTACCGCATAGCAAAAAGCCACAATTTGTCCCACATGCATCATTTCATGATCAATCATTGCACATAAATGTTCGTGAATATTCTTTTCTTCTCCAAACCATGATACACACTCTTCTCCAGCCAAAATTTCCAATTGATTTTTCATTTCCTCATCAAGTTTTCTCATTTTTTCTATTAATTCTTCTGCTGAATCTATATACAAATTACGTCTAACAAATTCCATAGACTGCGTTCTAATTGCCTCCAAATAATTTTGCTGAATATCATACAATTCGTTACATTGCAATAATATTGTATTAAGTTCTTTACGTGGAAACTTTTTATGCAAATCTTCATCACTTAACTTTTCTAGAAAACATAAAGTTATTCCTCTAACATATTCCCATTCATTTTTTAAAGCTTCAATTGATTTTAACATTTCTTTCTCCTTTCCATTTTTACATAATTAACAGATATACCATTATAAATAGAATCAAAACAATTACTTCTTTAGAACATTATACTTGATATCTTTAGTAAATACAAAGAATAATAGTTCCTATTTAATATACTTTATGATATAATTCATTGATTAACTTTTTCTTTCACCCTGTATTTTTATCAACTTATGTTTTCTATTATATTCTTTTGAATTATTTCTTCTAATTTCTTGATTTTATACAAATCTTCAATACTTTTATGCACTAAATTCTTTCTATATTTGCCCTGAACAAGATAAAGAGAACAAATATTTCTAATTTCCCCCCAAAGATTTACAATTTCTTTTTCTTGACTTACAATTTTGTTTTCACCCCAAAATCGATAATAGGCATACAATTCTGATTTCTTATTATTTAATATATGATAATGCATTAAATAGAATAATTTTTCCTTCTCTTTATTCCAGCTATTTTCACTTTTTGTAATTTTACTTACTTCCTCAATTATATAATCAATATTACTAATACTATCAAATTTTTTTCTTACTATTTTTGATATTATTCTCAAATATTTTTATACATTCTTTATTACTATACTTAATAATTTCATTCCCCAAATCTTCAAATTCAAAAAGATTACTTTCCTGCCACTTATATGCGCTCTGAAAAGCTTTCAAAAATTCATCCTGATGTACAAGACAATGATAATACTCTTGATTTTCTGGATTATCAATAATATTAAGTCTTTTCTGTTCTAAATCACATCCATATATAGTTATATAATGATTCGTATGAATCTTCATAAAACGATCTGGACGATACGATAAAAAGTAAAGATCCACTTTAGCCATTACAGGAATATTATTATCAATACATTTACAAATGTAATTTATAACTTCACTTGGTTCAATACATTTACTTCTTACATCGATATTTGATTTCTGATATAGCTTATGGAGATTTTGACATGACAAAGTTCTAATTTCATATCTATATCTTAAATCCAATTCATGTGGACAATAACCATAATAAAATATGTAATTCGCAATATACTTGTCTATACATTTACCTCGTGAATTTAAAAACATAAACAAGCTGCTATGAAAACAACTTAAATACTCAGTACCCTTTGTATAGTATTGCGCCTCATTAAACGGATGTAACGGAAAACAAATTTGCCTAAGCATTTATCCTTTCCCCCTATTAATCGTTTTTATTATTAATGATATAATCATTAAACCTCATAACCAAAATGTAACTTGATGTTACATTTTTAAAGATACATTTGGCAATGTGCAATTGGTATAATTTAGTACCCATTTTATTCCTATTCCTACTATCCCATTAAATAACGGAAGAATACCAGGTAAAAACCAATCCACTCCGGGTTTGCCAGTATCAATACCAGAAAGCCGAAGGAGCTTCATCCGCAATTATTCCGTCCCGTTCTCATTTAAAATTTTCCTATCTATTCCTCCTGCTTTGCCCTGCTGCGCCAGATTGTATATGCCCAGACTGTGTGCACTTAAAAAGGCATCTGACGGCACCATATCAAGATTACCGTCAAATGCCTTTTTATAGTTATAAGTCTGATTCCAAAACTTTATCAATCTCCGCAATCAGCCGTTCCTTCACCGCTGGCTTCAGAAAATATCCTGCTGGTTTTAACTTTAATACGGCTTCGATATTTGCTTTGTTATTTACAGCAGTTAGAAAAATTACCGGAATGTCTTTCATGTCTTCGTCCGCACGTATCATTTCCAATGTCATCCTTCCATCACATACGGGCATCTCATAATCAAGCAGAATCAAATCCGGTCGTTTCTTACCAATAGAAGTCATTGCCTGCGCGCCAGAAATCGCCAGGGTAACCTCATAGCGCTCCTCTAACATGGCTTTCATGGTTCTCAGTGCCGTGCCATTATCATCAACCACCAGAATTCTCTTCTTATCCTTATTTTCTTTATGTTCCTCTGCTGCATCACGCTCTACTTCCTGTTTATCTAATTGAAGCCTTCTGCAAACAGCATTCATAATCACCGAGTTTTCTACCGGACGGACCAGATTTTCAAACTGCCCGTCTTCATAATACTTAAAAAATGTATGGCTCTCCTCTTTGGTTCCAATTGTCAAAACCGGAATATCAGAATATTGGTCGCTTAACAGAAAAAACATGGATGTATCAATGTCATATGCACCAATCAGGCTGATTAAAACCAGATCTGGATTGACAATTTTTAACATCCCTTCCAAAACCTCTGCATTCTCTGAACAAAGCTGCACATGAAAAAACTGAGACAGGTATTTATTTGTCTCTTTTACCACACTGTTAAGCTTACCTATCAATAAAATTTTTTTCACCTTGATCCTCCAATCACTGATTTATCTTTTCATCTGTTCTATCAGTAAAATTCCAAGCTCGTCTGCCTCTTCTGCGTCCAGATTTGTTACTGCTTCTGCCAGTTTTCTGACATTCTGTTCCATTTCGTCTGTATATTCATATTCCTGCAATTGAAGCATCAGCTTATCCGCCTGGTCAATGTCCATCTGCTGCATACTAATCCGCACCATCTCTACAAGCGCCTGTACCACAGAAAAATCTGTCACTTCCTTTCGGACAGCCGTTCCTATCCCAAAAACACCCTGTAATTTCTGGCGGTAACTGCGCCATTCTTCTAAAAATACGGTTGTCACAGACATAATCACATCTATTTTACCATCTTTTGCCGCAAATTCCAATATTTTTGCGAGACCAGATACAGGAAAAATGCCGATTGTTGCCGCAAGGCTTTTCATAGCATGTACCTGAATCCGGTACTGTTCCAGCCATTGTGGATCTGTAATCTGTTCATAAGCCTGTTCCAAATGGTCTGCAGCTGAGTCAATCTGCGCATAAAATTCTTTTACCGTGTATTCCAGCAATTCCATATCCGGCAGATGCAGCCAGGCATAATCCCAGTCAATACCATCCACCTGCGGCAGTTCTTCCAGCAAATTGCCTGTTTTTGATTCGTCATTCTGACTGCACTCTGCATTTCTCCCATCAGTCTGAACTTCCTGCAGCAAAGCTTCCGGCAGATGTGTTTTTATCATACTTTCCAGTTTTTCAGGAACGATTGGTTTGGAAAGAAAACCATCAAATCCTTCTGCCAGATACTTATCTTTTGCTCCAGATACTGCATTAGCAGTTAATACGATGATAGGTGTGTCCTGACATGGATAATCCGACAGTTCTTTCATACAATGAAGCGTTTCTACCCCATCCATTTCAGGCATCATATGATCGAGGAAAATTAAATCATAATGATGTTCCTGTACCAATTTAAGACATTCCGCTCCTCCTGCTGCCTCCGTTATCTGAATCTGCGTTTCTTTGAGGAGATTTCTGAATACTTTACGGTTCACAGCATTGTCATCTACAACTAATACCGCTGCATCCGGCGCGCAGAATTGAGTGCTGTAGCTGTAATTTTCTGCAATCTGCTGCACTCTGGATTGGAAATCGCCAATCGGCGTGTCATCTATAATTTTCTGCTCCAGTTCAAAATAAAACCTGGAACCTTTTCCATATACGCTCTCCACATGCAGTCTGCTGTCTAATAACTCCAATAAGCGTATGGTAATGCTCATGCCAAGCCCCGTTCCCTCAATATTACGATTACGGTCTGCTTCAATCCGTTCAAATTCCGCTAAAAGTTTTGGCATATCCTCTTCTTTAATTCCAATCCCTGTATCCTCTACCTCGAATCTGAGTACCGCCATCTCTCCCTCTCTGCGGCCTTGAACCCGAAACCACACAGTTCCCTCATGTGTGTATTTGACTGCATTTGTAAGGATATTCGTCAATACCTGGCGGATACGGACATCATCCCCATACAGCTGGGAAGGAATTGTATCATCTGCCTCCACTTCAAAATTTATCTCTTTTTGCCTGACCCGCTGCAGAGCCATATTGGATAAATCATGTATCAGGCTGCTGACGTCATATTCTACCGGCACAAGCTCCATCTTACCTGAATCAATCTTGGAAAAGTCCAAAATGTCATTAATCAAAGATAATAAAGTTTGACCGGCCGTATAAATATCCATCGCATACCCTTTTATATTTTCCTCCTTGGATTCCCGCAAAATCATTTCATCCATGCCAAGCACTGCATTGATGGGCGTCCTTATCTCATGGGACATATTCGCTAAGAATTTCCCTTTGGCCTCATTGGCTTCCAGCGCCTCCTGCCTTGCCGCATCAGCGTCTTTTTTGGCCTGAGCCAATTGAAGGTTCTGCTGCTTTGCCACCTTCACTTTTTCTTGCAGCAGCCGTGCGTTTTGTTCTGCATTCGCCCGATATTCTTTGGAAAGCTGTAAGGTCTGCATGACGGCCATCATAACGCAGAACACTGTCATACTGTATTGACCGGCTGCATTTCCATAAACATTTTCAAAAAATATATTCATAATCACATTGGCAATCTCCCCTGACAACAGCACAACCATGGACAATACTGAAAGCACAGTCTGATAACTTTTGTTTTTGTAATCATACTGTATCAGGCTCACTATCGCAACCACGCAGACCACAGCTATTGCAGCAGCAGATATGTTCGTCATATCTTCGAGTTCCTGCGCATGCACCGCCTGCAGGAAAATCTGTACCACTGCATTTATGATTGCACCGCATAACAACCAGGAAAAACGCTTCGGATATACTGTACGCAGATTCCGTTCAAAATACAACGTTAAAAACAACGGAAGCAGCAATATCAAATATTCCTGAATCTCATATGCTTCCTGTATATTATAAAAAATATTCAGCGTATCTGTTCCGATGAAATAATACACTCCTGTAACCATCCCAGCCAGACCTAAGAAAAACTCCCCTCTTACTGGCTGATGGGTATAGTGGCGTATCAGTGCAAGCACAAACATAATAATAGTCATCAGTATTATCAGCAGACAGCACCCTATATCAACGATATTATTTCCAACCAGTCCAATCAATACCAAATCCCGCGTCTCAACCTTGGCTTCATTAAAACCCGGGACTGCCTCTTCAGACATAGGGAACAATATAAGCCACAATTCGCTTTCCTTAAATACGATAGGAATATCCACAAAATGTTCAATTTTTCCAGCCAGTTCCTGGGAACTCTCATTTTCTATCCCATATTGATAAATCTCCTCCCCATTCAGAGTCACACACACTCTGGCGTCTGTTGAAAAAAAATTCATCGTAAGCCCTGCATAATCCTGGGGAAGCATTTTTTTAAAGACAAGCGTTTTGCCGGCATTGCTGGCGCTTCCGATATAGGGCAGCTTGACATTCTGGAACTCTTTTGTCAGGGTATATTTATCCCATTCAGGTATCTTGTCCCCAGCCATATCCCTCCACGAAATTTCCCTATCTTCGAGAGTAGCCATTTCCCAGTCCTCATTAAAATCATGCTCAAACTGATTCGGCAGCAAAGTAAAATCTGATTCCTGCTGCTGAAACCGCAGCAACGCGATTACCATGAAAATGAGTATACATAGAATTGAAATTCCCGCTAATTTCCGTAAATTCTTCATCGTATCTTCCATCCTAATATGTATTTTGTTTTACTAATTCATGGTAGCACAGATTACTGCATTTCACAACAGGGAACAATTTCTGAGTTTGCTCATTTTTTATAACAGCCGATATTATAGAATGGGGAAGAAGTCTCAAAAGAACAAGATTTTGCATTTCCCTGTTTATAAATCCTCAAGATATTCTTCCAGACAAATTCCTCTTTCGTAAATTTCTTTCGCCGCTTCTTGTCCCACATATCTGTAATGCCACACTTCTTCTGCCGTTCCGGTTATGCCTGTTTTACTGCCGGGATAGCGGAAGATAAAACCATATTTATAACTATTTTGCTGCAGCCATAAATAAACATCATAGGTTGCCCCATTGATATCCACGGCAAAACCAAGCTGATGCTCGCTGTAGCCAGGCACCGCAACCCATTGTTTTGCCTGCTCTACAGCTTCATTGTCTGAACATTCTTCTTGTTTAAATTTGGCAATCTTTTCATCATACAGGCTCTGCTGTTTTTCCTGTGTCCGATAGCCAGATACCACCATCGGCAGCTCTCCCAAGTTCCCTTCTCTTGCAGCATTGAGCATTTCCATAAGAGGCTCGTAAATACGCTCGTCCACACGTTCTCCGCCCTCTACCTCAACCAGATTGACATCATAATTCTCCGGAATTGGATTTTCTTTATTGACAAGCATTAAATTCCACGTGCCGCCTTTAGAAGTTTTCGTTACATCTTTGCTGATTTCATTGTTTTTCTGCAATCCATCCTGTACAACGGCAATGGGCAGCAATTCTAAAACACTGTCCTTTTTTACTGTATTACCAAAATCAAACCATAAAAAGCTGCTGAGAGATACCGCCGCTAAGAGTAATATCCCTGTAAATAAAATTGCGCCGTGTGCATTCTTCAAGCACAAGCGGTCTGCAGAGCAATAAACGCCCTTGCTTTGATACTATAATTGTATCCAAAACAAGAGCGCTGTTTTTTCAGTTTATCTAAGGGATTTCTTAATTTTTTCTATAGAACTATTCATCAAACACTAAACCTGTCGCTTTAAATGTTCCATTACTGCCCTTTTCCACCGTTATTGTTCCATTTCTTGTCAAACCAGCTTCCTCAACCGTGCAGGAAAAATAGTAATACTCCCCTATAACCTCTGGTATATCTATCCATGTAATATTCGTTATTGAAGATTGCTTCTTGCGCACTTCAGTTAGATATGTTTCCACAGCTGCACAAGCTTTTGATAAATTTATGTCCTCATTTTTCTGGTTACGTTGTGCTATTTTTTCACTCGACCTTGAACTGTCTGCCCTATGTACCATAACAAACTCTCCTGCAAATGAAATGTTTCTCAATTCACTTGCGCTCATTTTGTTTCCGTCGATGTCATACGACTCACCACTTTTAAATTGCCCGCCATCAAATTGTCCTTTACAACAAGTTCCATTATCATTTTCCAAGGGATACCAGGCCATTCCATAGCCGCTTGCTTTTCCGTTTTTTACCTCACCTATATACTGAATGCTTCCATCATTATAAAACTATTGCTCTATCCATATCTCCTTCCCTTTCGCGAATCTCAGAAGAGCTTTGATTTTTTACATACATTGTTTCAACCACTAAATAGTCCGTATATCTATGCCCTTCATTCAAACTTACCAGCTGATCATATACCTGATGGTATTTTTCAGGATATTGTTTTCTTATTGTGTCATAAAGCCTAATAGAAGCCAGATATATCCCTCGCGAAAATAAATAGTCAGCATCTTTTTCTGCATCTGACAAGCGATTTTCCCTATGATGTTCATAGTCATAATTATCATCATGATATCTCTCTTCCGATAAATCACTATATCCAACATATAATTTATTTATAAATGACTCAATTTTCTGGTAATTATTTTGTGCAATAAGATGCTGTGCTTTTTCCTCATCCGATAAACCATACTTGATATTATGAATAACGATTGACAGAATAACAGAAATTACCACCAGCGCTACCGCACTGGCAACAGATATGGTTATGACCCTCTTTTTCTTCTCAGCTCTTTTTGCTTCTGCTTTTAATTCTGCTCTTTTCCTTTCTTCATCTGCTTTTTCCTGCAAGAAACGTTCACTCAACTTCTGCTCAATATTTTCTTCGTTAAAATCTTCAAAATTATTATATTTACCATATCCACAGGACACACATTGAAGACTACTAGTTTTATTTAATCTGCCGCATGAACATATCCATCCGGCAGAATGTTCTTGCGGAAAATAGATTGCTTTGTCGTTTTTTTCTTTCATATACGACAACATATCGCTTTCCGTATGGTCATTTGCAGAACCTGAGGAACTTAAAACGCCAATATCGTATTCAATAATATGCTCCTCCATAGGAGCAACTCTTTCTCCATTAATATACACAATCTGAAGAACCTCAACTTCTGTTCTTTGCAGGTCGCATTGCTTAATATCTACTGCAAAACCAACTGTTTTTGCCGGTTTAACATTTAAATCTGCTTTCTTTACTTCCAAAAAATCTTCATTGCCAAATTCAATCCTGTCATCAAAACTATCGAAGCATAAACATTTCAATTTTATTGCAGTAATTATTTCCTGGCTAACATTGCTAAAAGAGAATATTAATTGTTTACCATCCTCAACATTTTTAATTTCGCAATTGACATTCTCAATATATGCATTCAAGTCTACCGTTCTATGCTCATTTTTCATAAATATATCACCCTTCTTTTCTATAAAATATTCAGCCTTTGTACCCTCGTTCCAGTTCTTTCAGCCTTTGGTTGAACCTTTTTGCTTCCTTGCGGTTAAACAGAAAGAAACAAAACCAGATTACCATAAAGATACCGCATAAGGACAAAAATTGCAAGACAGCCCGGATAATTCTGTCTGGAAAAAAGAATTTAAATTAAGTCCTGACATTTCCAGTTTTAGGATAACTGCATAACTCCATGCGTTCCCCCTCCTTCCTGCGCATATTCCAGAATCCGCAGATAGTGATTTGCTTCACGGAGCACATGATCTGCTAAAAGCGGAAGAATAATAGAGCGTATCTCACAGCCAGTGATTCCCTGTGTTCCCGCTGTCTTAAACTGCTGATACTGTTTCGTTATCTCTAAAGTTTTTGTTGTCAGGGCATTCATTGCTTTCCTGTCCTGTTCCTTCGCCTCTTCTAATAAATCGCAATAGTCCCCGGCAAATGTATTGGCTGTTTCTATCAGTTCACACTCTGTCGGATTCAACAGTCCCCGAATAAACTGAGCATGTTCCATCATAATCTGATTCCAGAATATTTCCAGATTTTTCAGGTCCGGTACGGAGATTCTTCCTCTTCTTTTCTAAATTCTAAAAAACCGTTGCCAAGACAGATATTTCTGCCTTGGCAACGGCTTTTTCTCTTTGTAGGAGATTCTATCCCTATCGACGCTTCAATTTGAAAGAATTCATCAGATTCTTCAGCAAGCTTGCCTGAGAGGAAAGTTCCTCACTGGCAGCAGCACATTCTTCACTGGTCGCAGAATTCGTCTGAACAACAGCAGAAATCTGATTCATACCCTCAGTAAGCTGTGCAAGCGCTACAGTCTGTTTCTCCACAGCTTCCACAACTATGCTCATGTGAGAAGTTACGTTTCCTGCATGATGAGCCGTCTGGTTTAACGAGTCAGTAACATCGCTCACAGTCTGGCTTCCCTTGTTGACAGCATGGATAGAACTTTCTATCAGTTCTTTGGTTGCTTTGGCAGCTTCATCGGATTTGGCTGCCAGGCTGCTGACTTCCTCAGCCACCACTGCAAATCCCTTGCCTGCTGTGCCCACACGAGCCGCCTCCACAGAAGCATTCAAGGCAAGAATATTGGTCTGGAACGCAATATTCTCAATTGTAGAAATAATCGTGCTGATTTTCTGCGAGGAATCGGATATTTCTTCCATCGCCGTATTCAGTTCCTTGACATGTTCCATGCTGATTCCCAATTGAGCTCCTGCTTTCTCAACATACTCACCTGCCTCTGCAGTCGCCTCGGATGTCTTCTTGGAGTTCTCAGATATGTCAGCAACCGTAGCTGTTATCTGTGATACAGCACTAGCCTGCTGGGTAGCTCCCTGGGCAAGCACCTGCGCACTGCTGGACACCTGGTCAGAACCTACGGAAATCTGTCCAGCGCTGGCTGTAATCTGCCCCATGGTATTATTCATCTGTCCCTGGATGCTGTCTAAAGATTTCTTGATGGACTGGAAATCTCCCAGATATTCTTCGATGGCATCATGGGTAAGATTGCCGTCAGCAATAGAACCAAGCACATCTCCTATCTCCCCGATATAAATCCTCATACGGAGTATTGTATCCTCAAAGATTCGACCAAGCATTCCTATTTCATCATTAGAACGAATACCAGCCTTTATCTCCACACCACTGCTGATTCCCAAATCACCAGCTTCCAAATCCTCTGCCATCTTAGTAATCTTACTGAGAGGAACAGATACCCGCAGCCGCAGATAAATGGCAAGCAATATGATAGATAAGAAAATAGCAACAGCCCCTACAGTCATGGACAATCTAACGCCAGTGGCTTTCTCCTCCTCAACGGTTTCCTCAGAGATACCGGCAAAAATCAGCCCATTGACTTTTCCGTCATCCCCTTTTGTGGGGACGTAAGAACATAGGTACGTGTTCCCGGCAATCTCAGCCTGACCCACATATGCTGTTTCCTGCTCAATCACGATAGCGCTCAGTTCAGGAGCCAGCGGCGTACCTACCACACGCTCGCCATCCTGCATCACTGTGCTGTATTTACGCATATCACCCTCGAAAATCGTAAACTCACATCTCATAAGACTTTTCAGTTCGTCCAACATCTGATTCATATCCGTACCATCGGGCACTCTGCTAAGCTCATGCGCCAACATATTCGTGCCATTCGTACAGCGGTCTCTCAACATTCTGTCAGCCATAGCATTAAATACACTAACACAAACAGACAACACCAGAACAACAGCAATTATCTGCATGACAGCCACAACAAGACCGACTTTCAGTCCAATACCTCCAAAATTCCTTCGCTTTCTGCCCTTCGGCATCTGTTTCCTATTCATCTTTTGATTCCTCCGCTTTTTAATATTTTAATTATGAAATCGCCCCTATTTATTCGCCATCTCACAGAGTTCTGCCAACATCTTCGGAAGTTCTGTCTCCATGGTATCATCTGTAAACTGGCAAGTCCCAACTTTCTTGTGTCCGCCGCCATTATACTTAAGCATCAGACTCCCCACATTGACTTCGCATGTCCTGTTCAGAATGCTATAACCCACTGCGGCAGAACATCCCTGACCGCCGCGCCCGCTTACAATCCATGCGGAAATATTCTGTTCCGGATACATGCTGTAAATCATAAAACGATTGCCAGTGTAAATGGGGTCTACACCTCGTAAGTCAGAAATAATGACATTTCCATCTACTCTGGTATATTTCTTTACCATTTCTTTGAACTTCTCAGTCTGTTCCATATATACCTCTATCCGCTCTTTTACATCTGAGAGATTGAGGATTTCCTCTGTAGATTTCGTGCGGCACGCCTCCATCAACACCTCCATCAACCGGTAATTGGGAATCGTAAACTGTCTCCATCTGCCCAACCCAGTGC
>CAJUHY010000045.1:0-8752 GCA_910585895.1 uncultured Lachnospiraceae bacterium | reverse complement strand
AAAGCCTACCAGAATCCAGCCCCTCGGATTCATGACTTCATCTATCGTCAAGTTTCCGGAATCTACTTTGTCCACTGCTTCCATCATCTCGCCAAACTGCGGAAAACGTTGCTCGCCCCCATAATATTCATAGATAATTCTTGCACAGGAAGGTGTAATACGGCTTTCCCCCTTATATTTCCCTTCCAATGCCAATCTCTCATGTTCACTTGAATGATGGTCAAACCATAGTCCGCAGCCCTCTACATAAGGCACGTTTGCCAGGCAGTCATTCTCATTTACCTCTACAAGGCCATCCTGTAAATCCTTAGGATGTGCAAACTTCCAACTGTCGATGATGCCAGCCTCTAAAAGCAATGCACCGCAAACTAAACCATCAAAATCTGAACGAGTAACTAATCTCACTGCAAATTCCTCCTCACCAATTTTTTAAACCTATTCAATATTATAACATAAATAAAAAAAGCTGCAATCTATTTTCGAGATTTCCAAGTATAAAAAGAACCCCTAAAACAACCGCCATCTTAAGCGCCCTGCCTTAGAGGTTCCTTAACCTTGAATTACTCTTTCACAAACACTTCCTTGCCCAATCCGCACCAGGGGCATACCCAATCATCCGGCAAATCTTCAAAGGCTGTTCCAGCCGGAATATCATGATCTGGATCTCCCACCTTGGGGTCGTACACATAGCCGCAGGGCTCACATAAATATCTGTCCATGTTGAACACTCCTTTTCTTTTTTAGAAAGTATACCCATCATTTCATAATTTTATCTAAGGTTTCAAACAATACCTCAATTTCGATAGGTTTGGAAAGATGCCCATTCATTCCCGCTTCCATTGCCTCCTGTTTATCTTCCTCAAAAGCATTGGCAGTCATGGCAAATATTGGAATCGAAGATAATTCTTTATTCTCGAGCGCACGGATTGCCCGGGTCGCTTCATAACCGTTCATCACGGGCATACGTACATCCATAAGGATTATCTGATAATATCCTGGCTCTGACTTGCGCAGCATATCCAAAGCAATCTGCCCATTCTCGGCCACTTCCGCGGTAAACCCTGCATCCTCCAGAATCATTTTGGCAATCTCTTGGTTAAGTTCATTGTCCTCCGCCAGCAGAATACGTCCGGTGTGACGCTTCTCTTTCTCTCCCCCGCTGTGCTCTTGCTCTTTCTCCCTTTCTTCCTCCTCTGCGCACACAATGGAATGCAGGCACTTATGCAGTTCTGAATAGAACAGGGGCTTGCTGCAGAATGCCGTAACACCTGCTTCTTTCGCCTCATCCTCAATATCCAGCCAGTCATACGCCGTCAGAAGGATAATGGGGACGTCCTCGCCCATTTCTTTGCGGATTCTGCGCGTAACCTCAATACCATTCATGTCAGGCAGCATCCAATCCACTACATAAACCGTATAATTATCCCCTCTGCTGACTGCCTGGTGGGTACGAAGCAGCGCTTCCTTGCCAGATAACGTCCACTCTGCGCGCATTCCTATCTGCGTCAGCATATAGGTAACGCTGTCACAAGTATTGAAATCATCATCTATCACTAACGCACGGCAGTTTTTCAGCTGCGGGATATCCTGCGGTTCTTTCACTTCATCATTCAGACGGAACGTAAAGCAGGCAGTAACCTCCGTACCATTGCCCTGTTCACTCTTGACGGAAATCGTACCGTTCATCATATCTACTATATTCTTGGTAATCGCCATTCCCAGCCCGGTACCCTGTATACCGCTGGTGGTACTGCTCTTTTCCCGCTCAAACGGCTCGAAAATGTGCGCAACGAATTCATCGCTCATGCCGATTCCATTATCCTTGATATGGAATTCGTAAGTTGCATAGCCTTTGGGCGCCCTGGGCTTTTGGATAATCCTCATGCTGACCATGCCGCCGGCTCCGGTATACTTGACCGCATTGCTCAGAAGGTTCAGCAGAACCTGGTTCAGCCGCAATTTGTCACAGTAAATCTCCTCATCAATCACATCGACAGCATCAATATAAAGGTCGAGCTGTTTTGCGCGGATATCTGCCTGCAGGATACTGCGCAGACTATGAAGGATATCCGGCAGGCTGCAAGGCTTCTCATCCAAATGCATCTTGCCGCTCTCAATGCGGCTCATATCCAGCACATCATTGATAAGGCTCAGCAAATGGTTGCCGGAGGTCATAATCTTCTTAAGATATTCCTCCACCTGTTCCTTGTCATCTATATGCGTGATGGCAAGCGCCGTAAACCCTACAATGGCATTCATGGGTGTGCGTATATCATGGGACATATTCGAGAGGAAAATGCTCTTTGCCTTGCTTGCCCGGTTTGCCTGCATAAGGGCATCTTCCAGCAATTCTTTCTTTTCCATCTCGTTTCTGGTCTCCTCATCCACGCTGCGGATTCCCAGAACAATCCCCTGCTGTTTCTTCCATTTACCTGTACGCACTATCTTTAATTGGAAATATTTAGTCTCTCCCTGTATGACGGCACGGTAGTTTACATAATATTGCTTTTTTTCTGCCAGTTCTTTCTTGAGATTCTCTGCTGAAACGGCCGCCCTCAGCTCTTCCTGGTCGTCCTCATACACAAACTCTTCTATGTAACGCTCCATGCTCTCTGAAAATCGGATCCTGCCCTCGGAGTTCGGGGCAAACGCACGCCCTTCTTCCTCATTATGGCGCAATGGAATTCCAAGGTCCTTATTGAGTTCAAAACAACCAACAATGCTGTAGTCTATACTCAACGCATGAATAAGTTCTGCCTGACGTCTTTCATTTCTTTCTTCCTGAAGCTTCTGCGCCGTGCAATCTAACAGGAATCTCTGGTAATAGAGTGTGCCATTCTGTTCTACCAGCTTGATACTGCCCATGATATGGCGCAGTTCGCCGTCTTTATGCCTTGCACGGTATTCTATGTTGACAGTGTCCCCCTCTTTCTCCAGTTCCATGATACATCTTCTGAGCTTCATCTTGTCCTCTTCCACTACACTGTCGGCAATCAAATCAAATCCATCTGCCATCATCTCTTCCAATGTATCATATCCTAAAATCTTCAACGCCGCCTGATTGGCGCTGACTACCAGCTTGCCATCTAAAGTATGAAGCATAACTCCACAATCTATGGAGGTAAAAATTTTCTCCAGGGTCTTGTTCTTTTGTATAATTTCCTGCTCATACAGGCGCTCCTGGGTCACGTCAATCGCTACGCCTACGGTTCCCATAACGCTTCCGTCTAAATTATACAAGGGAGATTTGTATGTAGTAAGCGTCCTCTCACCAGCTCCCGTCTGAATAATTTCTTCCGAGATGCAGGTTTTTCTGCTTTCCATAACCTCCCGCTCAGATTCAATACACGCCGGGTCGTCCTGCTCCACATCCCAAATATAGGCGTGTCCCTGTCCTTCCACCTGCTGCTTGGTCTTATTAACCGTCTTGCAGAAGCTGTCATTGACTTTCTCATGTATGCCATTCTTATCCTTATACCAGACCAAGTTCGGAACATTATTGATGGTAGCTTCAAAAAAATGGCTGGTCTGCCAGAAATCCTTACTCATCTTGCAGTTCTGCTGCCATCTTAAAAAACGGAATCGCAATTCATCCTCCGACATGGGGCAAATCCAGATATCCTTAATCTCAGAAAACTCCTCTGCAAATGTCTCAACCTGATCCTTGCCGGCCAACAAAATAAGCTCCGCCTCTTTACGCTTCGCCCGAAGAATCTTCTGCACTGCCTCTTTTGCATCCTGTTGTGGCAGCAGGTCTGCTAAAATAATATCTGCCTTTGCAGCTAATGCTTCCTCTGATACGCTGCTTTCCATATATTCATGAGTAAAATGTTCAAGAGGGGGCATTTTTTTGATAATTTCAAATGTTCTGCTCTGTTCGCCAAGCAGATAAAAATGTACGTGGCAATGGTACATGATATTTCCTCCTTATGATCAAATAATAACATGAATCATGTTGTAAAATTATGCCTAATTAATAAGATTATACTTCACAAATCCCATAAAAACAAGTCCCTCCTACGCAAGTCCGCACATTTCGTCTAAGGATCTCAATATTTCTTTAATTTCCTTTTCATCACCGGGATGCTCTTTGACAATTTTGACGATATCGGTCTGCGCCTTCCTGATATTGGCTATCTGGCTTTCCATCGTGGTACGAAGCTTCTGGCGGCGCACCAGCAATTCATGCTTGACCTCCACCATTTCCTTCTTGTCAAGCAAAGCCTGTGTCTGGTAAATCCATACTTTGGTATCATAAAGACGGTACCTATGAAGCAGCAGCATCAGTTTATCATTGAAATACTCCAGTTCTTCATTTGTATTCTCATATTTCTCCCGCTCCCGCACTTCCTCCAAATACTGTTCCCAGATATAGTTGAGTTCATAGGAATTCTTAACGTGGTATTTCTCACATGCATAATCCACTGCATTGGTCACATTGACATATTTAAAAGAAATCTTATTTAACAGCGTAATGGCACGGTTGATATTCGCCTGCGAACGTTTGATATCCAAGCCGTCATTCTGCAGCCGCCAGACCATGCCAATCCCTATTACCGCCGCCACCAGGGTTGCCAGAAGAAACGGCAGCGTAATGTCAAAATGCATTACCATCCCCAACACAATAATTACTGCCACAGACGCCGCAAATACCCCCACCAGAACATAGAGCAGTCTGCGCAGCAGATGGCTTTCCTGCTCCAGCGCATCCTTGTAATAACGCCATTCTTCCCTCTCTCCCTCAAGATACTGCATATCCCGCTTGACCATTGTCTGATAAGATTCGTTCTCCTGCAGGCGCCGGATAATCCCCGGCATCTGCTCCTGCAGCTGCTCCATCTGGGCAAACTGGGAATCTGAAATATTTTTGGACTTATTCAGGTAATCATCCCGCGTCTGGTTCAAGTCCCTGATATGTTTGGCAACTTCCTGAATTTCAGAAAATTCCTTCTCTGGAAGTTCTTCAATCTTCTGAATATCGGTCAGATAATCAGTCACTACCTTATAATCTCGCTTCGTTTCCTCCAGAGCCTTAGCCGCCGTAAGAATTTGCTCACAATATTCCATCGCCGGATTGCTCTGCGGATTCTGGGAATCTGCAGTCTTTTTAGGTTCCCGTCCCTGCTCCTGAGACTGTGGTTTGCCGCCGCCCCACAGCCCATCGATATATTTTGGCTTTTTCTTTCTTCTGAATAATCCCATTTTACTCACTTTTCCTATACTCTGTCCTTAACTGCTGCAACAAATCTTCTATCATGGTTTCATAGCCTGCACGGTCCCCGGCCGCTCTCAGTTCCTGCAGCCTGCAAAGTTCTCCGGCAAGGCTGCCCTGCCCATGCTGCCGACCCGGCTGACGCTCCTCTTTACATGTTAATGCCAAAAGATATGCCTCGCTGCTCTTCGACTGCTGCCCAATCTCGTATGCCCGCTTATAACATTCCCCGGCGGCTTCAAACAAAAACTGCCTGGCATACAGCGTACCGAGATTATGCCAGACCCGCCCTTGAAAAAACATATCTCCTTCTTCCGCCAAAGCTCTCTGATACTCTATCCATGCCTTACGGTATTTGCCGGACTTGAGGAAACGGTCTCCTCTCAGCTTCGCCCGCTGCGCCGGACTGGTACTCTCCATATTCTTGACAATCGAAACTGCCTGGCTGATTTCCTTACGGCTGTAAAAGCCTCCGGTCGTCAGAATCTGCTCCATGCAAAAACCGCCGCTTTTTCCCTTCTCAATTCCCTCACGGACCTGCTCCGCCAGTTTTTCCATGCCGAGTTCCTCAGACAGCCATTGACACAACGCCTCATGATAGAAACTTTCCTCCACAGAATCGGCATTATGGTATAAATAATAACACAACTCTTCTAAGGAATACAAGCTTACACTGGAATTTATAATCAAAGGCTTATCCGCCAACTTACCCTCACACACCCACATTCTGCCCATAATTTTCTCCATTCTGCCTCCCGCATATATCCGTCCTTATTTTTCTCCATTCTGCCTCCCGCATATATCCGTCCTTATAATTCAAAAGACCACTCCAGTCCTCGGGATGGGCACATCTGCCCCCACCCCAAATCCTGCACTTTCAACAGGAGCTTGCCCTCCTCACTGCCGCAAATATGCAGTGACAGCCGACTGCGCTCCTGCCTGGCAATCTCAAGCCCTGTCAGTTCCAGGCTCTCAATCCGCGCCTCCTTGCTTCCAGGTTCCTGCAGCCAGATTTCCAGTGATGGCGCGCCTTCCAGCAAAATGCGCAGTTCCTTGTCAATCTGATGACGGTTGCTGCCCGCTTCTACCAACATATAAAAAAATTCTACTTCTCCCCGGACAGTTGCCAGCATGATATTTTCCCTGACTTTGTAGTCTCCGAAATACACGGTCTTTGCCTTATCCTTGTGTTCCTGCAAAAGCCCGGCATAACAGGCGCCTTTGGTGTAGAGGTTCTTTCCCTGGAACGCCCTGCGGTTACGGCAGATTAACTGCAGGGAATCCTTCATCCAATCTCCCTCGAAACCAGAACCGATAAGATAGGCTGCCGTCACAATCCTGCCTGCCAGCACTGCTTTCACCATCCCGGCAAACTTCATGTCACGCTGTTCATGGTTTTCCGGCAGCTTGCCCAAAAACGCCTCTCCTACCTCGACAACCATCGGTTCCGTCTTGTGGTTACAGGAAAGCAGACGGCAGTATACGCCGTTTCCCTCTTCCTCCAGCAACAATACCTGCTGGTTCCACAAAGACGGCTCCTGAGACACTACATAGGCATAAAAACTCTCCCGGTGGTCCTGAATCTGCACCTGCTTTTCCGTAAATCCCAGCTTCCCGGCAAAATGCTGCAAAAATTCTACCGCTTCCCCCGTCACCTCTTCCAGGGAAAAAACGCACTTAGTGACCGCCGCAATCCCCTCCGCCGGCAGCGCTAGGCGCAGCAGCTTACGAAAAAAGACACCCAGCAAATCCTCCGCTGCATACTCACGGTCCAAAGTGACAGTCTCCTTCTGAAACGCACGTTTTAAAAGATCCGCAGCATAATAGCCTTCCCCGGACTCCGCCAGCCGTCTGCCTTCCTCGCCAAAACACCACTGCCCGCTCTGTTTGCGTTTACAGATTGCTGTAGGAATTAGATACATTTCCGTTCCTGCCAATGTGCTCTTTGTCTCCGGCTCTGTGAGGCCGGCATGGTAACAGCTAATCTGCATCCATTGCCGCCCTGCCTCTATTCCGATATACCATTCCTCTTTTGTCGGTCTCATTTCTACCTCCACGGCAAATCACAGCATATTTTTATGCAGCTACATCAGCGTAAATTCCTGATTTACCATCTCATCCGTCTGTCCATATGTCTCCAACTGCTTGAGCAGCGTAGCTTCATCCTTCATCTGCCAGGCTGCCATCATATCATCTATGAGAACCGGACGGCTCTCCTCGCTGCCGTCATCCAGACATTGTTTTTCAATCTGCCCGCTCTCAGTTACTTTATATTCCCCATCTATTTCCTCTTTGATGTAATAGGGGATGTTTTCTTCATAGAAAAGAATAAACTCTTTGGCAAAAATCCCCTCAAACATCTGCTTCATTTCGCATTCCACATATTTGGTATAGCCTGCAGGGAGATAATTGATAAATACCTTTGCCTGCGGCGTGGTACGGTATTCCACTACAGCACGGTCGTGAAACATATATTTTTCCTGTATCTTCCTGGGCAAAGACTTGAAAAACGCAAAGCAGCTTTCTTCTTTCACAAGTTCCTCCAGAATGGGCGCTGCAAGCTCCCATTTATCCTGTGTAATCTCCTTCTTCTGGGCACACCACTTCAAAAATGCCAGTTTGCAGACGCGATTCAGTTGATAACCCCGCTGCAGCAAATTTGCCATCCGTTCAAACACATAGGCTTCCACAACAGCATCGCGAACCACATATAAATACGCCATCTGGCTTACATAAGCCTGAATCACCACATCTTTCCCCAGGTTCTTCACGTAACTCTCAAATACCTGCGCAAGCATGGCAGAGAAATCCCCGGTATACAGGTAACGCCGCAGACAGCGCTCCTCCAATTCGTATGTGTCCAATTCAAATCCGCGCGCGGAATCCCAAAGCTTTAACATCTCACCCAGGCTTCCTTCAAAATAACGGATAAGGTACAGCAGAATCCGCTCATTGTACTTACCTCTGAGAAATACTTCCCGGCAGAGTCCCAGCACAAAACTATCTGCCGTTTCCACCTCCTCCTGCTCCAGTTCATCCATTTGATGGCAAATGACATACACCAGCTTGGAGGGCGAAATATATTCAATGCCGTTATTGATAAGCAGTTCATAGACGCGCCGATAATGGCGTCTTGCCACCAGAAGACGCATAATCTTCTCCCGCTCCCTGCTGCCGAGATTATCGAAAGACAGATTCAGTAAAAATTCATCCAACGCCTCACCTGTGTAATTATCGTAATAATAGGCAACCATCTGCGGGCGCAGTTCCTGGCGATACGAATCGCTGATTGCCGGCGATTCCACCATCATCCGCAGATAACCAAGGTCTTCCTCCTCAAAAGTCTGCCAGATTTTCTTCTTGTCAAAATATTTCAGCAGATACGGAAGCTTATCAGGCGCGCACGCGATACCGCGCGCTAAGAATTCTTCACAATCCAAAAGCGGCGTTACCTTTAACTCCTCATCCGGCACAAAACGTCTGCCCCCGGCATCCTCTAACAATATCTGATAAGCGCTCCCGTATATCTGTACATAAGCC
>CAJUHY010000044.1 GCA_910585895.1 uncultured Lachnospiraceae bacterium | reverse complement strand
TAATTAGCCCTTATAGGGCGTGAGCAAACCACCGGCTTAGCCGGTGGTTCTGATTGCCCAACGGCAGCCAAATGTTCAAACAAAATTTAATTTATATGCCGAAAGGACCTGCTGCAGGCGCTTTTGGCAAAGCTTGGCGTTATACAGGAAGATAAGTGTCCGGCTTTTAGTAATATCTTTCAGACGAGGTACATATATTGAAAAAGGTCATTGGGAATTGCTGGAGATATATCTGTCAGAAATTTCCTGTGTTAGGACGTTCATACCATATAGTTGTGCCTGTTATGACATAAAAACACAATATCATGTAAAAATTACAGTGAAATTGCAAAAAATACTTGCAATATAATGTCGATTGCGATAATCTATAATAAGATTGAATCGTAATGTGGAAAAAGGGATAAAGAGAGAAACGGAAGGAGCAATGTTATGTTAACCAGCGGGATTTATGATTACATTGACGTGCTAAACAAGGGGGCAGATGCAGCATGGCTGCGTGAGACTGCTATCAGCAACAATATTGCCAATGGGGACACGCCGGGGTATAAGCGGCAGGATGTGGATTTCGAGGGGATTTTGGAGCAGGAATTAGGGAGAAGTAAGTATGTTTCGCTTGACAATAAGGTGAAAAACATACATATGGACCATCTGAACGCTTCGATTTATACGGATTCGGCGAACTATTCTTACCGTTTGGACAAGAACAATATTGACCCTGAGCAGGAACAGGCAGAACTGGCATCGGTCAGGATTAAGTATAACGGTCTGAT
The DNA here is from genome assembly GCA_910585895.1 of uncultured Lachnospiraceae bacterium. Lineage (GTDB taxonomy): Bacteria > Bacillota > Clostridia > Lachnospirales > Lachnospiraceae > Petralouisia. The sequence goes on along the minus strand of CAJUHY010000044.1, from coordinate 22,278 downwards.
TGACAGTATGACGAAGGAATTTGCCAGAATCAAGAGTGTAATTAAGTAGAACTGCCATTTGCTGGCAATAAGGACAAGAACGCCAGATAAGGCATAAGATAATGGAGGTAAAGGTAATGTCATTGTTCCAATCGTTTAATATTAATACGTCCGGCTTGACTGCGCAGCGGTTCCGCATGGATGTGATTTCAGAGAATGTTGCGAATGTAACTACCACCAGAACAGAAGACGGAACTCCTTACACAAGGAAAATCGTAACTTTTGAGGAGAAGAGGACAACGCCTTTCAGCAGAGTTTTGGAGGATACCAGAGAAGCTTTTTTGGGGAACGGCGTAAAGGTTAGCCGGGTGTTTGAAGATACAGAGAGCGATTATATCATGAAGTATGAGCCTTCGCATCCGGATGCAGACGAGAACGGTTATGTGTCTTATCCGAATGTAAATATTATTACCGAAATGACAAATATGATTGATGCAAGCCGTGCTTATGAAGCGAACCTTACAGCGTTTGAGACTAGTAAGGCAATTGCTTTGAAGGGCTTAGAGCTTGGCAAATAGAGTACAGGGAGGCTTTTTAAATGGATATTTCAGCATTGAATAATGTGGTTCCGAGTTATCTCAACAGTGTTGCGGATGCAGCCCAGCGGGTTGGTTCTCGGGATAAGGGATTTGACAGTGTGCTGCAGTCTGTGATGAATATGATTAATGAAACGAATTATACGCAGAACAAAGCGGAAGAAGCGGAGATGCAGTTTGAACTTGGCTATGCGACCAACACGCATGACCTGAATGCGATTCAGGAGAAAGCTACAATAGCGCTGAATTATACGACTGCTGTCAGGGACAGGATGCTTGAAGCATACAAAGAGATAATGAATATGCAGGTTTAATTTATATTGTGAATATTAAATTTGGTAGGAGATGCATATGCAGGAGAGATTAAGAAACACACCCAAGCAAATATTGGAATGGTGGAATAAATTTTCAGTTAAACAAAAGACGTTGATGGCGAGCATATTTCTGGTAGTCATTATCGCTCTGGTGATTGTTGCCAAGGTTCTGACAACTCCCACAATGGTGACAATCAGAACTTGTGAAGATACGAAGGAAGCCGGTGAGGTTAAGCAGCTCTTAGATGGTGAGGGCATTAAATTTGAAGTTTCCAGTGATGGGCTGAGTTTTTCTGTTAAGGCCCAGGATGAGGCCAACGCGGCGATTCTTCTCGGTCAAAATGGGATTCCTGCCTCGGGCTATGATATTAACAGTGTGTTTGATGGGGGATTCAGCAATACAGAATCCGATAAGACTAAGAAATACCAACTCTATCTGGAAGATAGATTGGCGCGGCAGCTGCAGATGCTTGATACGGTAGACGAGGCGTGGGTAAAGCTCAGTATGCCATTGGATGACGGCACGGTACTGGCATTAGAGGAAGATACATATGCGGCAGTTACGCTTTCCCTCTCGGAGGATATGGATGAGGAGCAGGCAAGCGCTCTGGCAAAATGGATTGCCACGGCAGTGGGTAATGACGGCACAGACGATATCTCTATTATAGATACAGATAGCAATGTGCTGTTTGTGGGTGGAGACAGTTCCACTGCGGTTGGAGCGGCGAGTGGACAACTTTCTTATAAGACAAAAGCAGAGAATATGGTCAAAAGCCAGGTTAAAGAAGTGGTCTTGGGCACGGGCGTATATGACAGTGCGTCCGTAGGTCTCAATCTGGAGATGAGTTTTGATCAGACGGAGGAAACTGATAACAACTATTATACGCCGGAAGGGGCAGAGCATGGTCCAGTTGCAAGTGAGAGTATGCTTGAAAAAGAGGCTACCGGTGGTGTGGGAGGAACGCCTGGTACAGATGCCAACAATGGCGATGATACCACATATATGCTGCCGGATGGCGCAGTAAGCAATGAGACTATTTCTGACATTGACAGACAGTATAACACCAGCCAGAAGGTCACTACCAAAAAAAGCGGACCGGGCAATGTTGATAAGGAGAATTCTTCTATAACGGTGGTGGCAAACCAGAACCGTTACTATAGTGAAGCCTCGTTGCGTGCCAGCGGTGAACTGGATGATATGACGTTTGATGAATTTGTAGCAGCTAACCGTGATAAAGTAAAGCTTGATGTTGACCAGGATTTTGTACAGATGGTGGCGAAAGCGACGGGATTTCCTGAAGATAATATCGTGATTGTAGCATATGAAGTGCCGTTTTTTGAATACGCTGGCGGCGGAGCGCAGAATTTCATGGATTATCTTCCGATTATTATCGCAGTCATTCTCATGCTGATGTTAGGCTATGTGGTATTCCGCAGTACGAGAAAAGAGCAGATACTGGTGGAGGAGGAACCGGAGCTTTCCGTAGAATCCCTGCTGGCATCTACTAAGGAAGCAGAAGAATCGCTGGAGGACATCGGATTTTCCGAGAAGTCTGAGACGCGTGTTCTGATAGAGAAATTTGTAGATGAAAATCCAGAGGCGGTGGCATCGCTGCTTAGAAACTGGTTAAATGAGGAGTGGAACTAAGATGGCAAGCTCAGAAGATTATACAGGCGTTCAAAAAGCGGCGATATTGCTGATTGCATTAGGACCGGAGAAATCCGCCTCAATTTTTAAGCATTTAAAAGAAGAAGAAATTGAAGAACTTACTTTGGAAATTGCTAATACCAGGAGTATTTCCCCCCAGACAAAGGAGGATGTGCTCAATGAATTTTATCAGGTCTGCCTGGCTCAGCAGTATATTGCCGAGGGCGGTATTGGCTATGCGAAAGAGTTGCTGGAAAAAGCATTGGGAGAGGAAAAGGCGCAAGGGGTTATTTCAAAGCTCACCGCTTCTTTGCAGGTGCGGCCTTTCGAGTTTGTGCGCAAGACAGACCCATCTCAGCTGCTTAACTTTATTCAGGACGAACATCCGCAGACAATTGCTATGATTCTGTCATATCTGTCAGCGGGGCAGGCGGCTGTGATTATCGGTTCGCTGGTACCGGAAAAACAGGCAGATGTAGCGAAACGTATCGCTATGATGGACAGAACCTCGCCGGATGTGATAAAGGAAGTGGAACGAGTATTGGAGCGTAAACTTTCTGCTTTGGTAAATCAGGATTACACGATTGTCGGCGGTGTCGATGCAATCGTAAATATTTTGAATACCGTAGACCGCGGAACAGAGAAACATATTATGGAAACTCTTGAAATTGAAGAGCCTGAATTGGCAGATGAAATCCGTAAGAAGATGTTTGTATTCGAGGATATCCTGCTTCTGGACGACCGTGCAATCCAGCGTGTGCTGCGTGATGTCGACAACAATGATTTGGGCGTAGCTTTGAAAGCGGCGAATGAAGATGTACAGAATGTAATCTTCAAGAATATGTCAAAACGTCTTGCTACGATGATTAAGGAAGACATGGAATATATGGGACCTGTACGAATGAAGGATGTAGAGGAAGCCCAGCAGAAGATTGTTGGTATTATCCGTAAGCTGGAGGATTCTGCAGAGATTGTAATTTCTCGTGGCGGAGGTGATGAGATCGTTGTCTAATTTGTACAAGCAGAGGTATGTGTTTTCCGACAATTTCTCAAGGAGAGTGATTAATTCCAATCCTAAGGTAAATGAGCGGTTGGAGGAGTTACAGCGAGAAGAAAGGATGAAATCCCAGATTCCCGACCCTCAGGGAGTGGCAGATGGTTTTATGCTGGGACTGAATGCAGAAGAAGTGGATGCAGTCCCCAAGGAGCCGGAGCCAATAATTTCGCCGGAAGAAATTCGCAGGATGGCGCAGGAAGAAGCCGATGATTTATTGGCTGAAGCCCAAAGTCAGGCAGAGGCTGTTTTGGCTGAAGCCCAAAACCAGGCGGAGGCTATGCGCGAGGAGGCAAGAAATACAGGATTTGAAGAGGGGCATCAGGAGGGGACAGCCAAAGCGGAAGCAGAGTTGGCAAAACTGCGCAGCCAGATGGAAGAAGAGCAGCGTCAGTTGGAAGCGGATTACCGACAGAAAGTCCAGGAATTAGAGCCATATTTGGTGGAGGTTGTTTCGGATGTATTTGAAAAGGTATTCCATGTACATTTTGATGATAAAAAAGATGTTTTAATCTATTTAATAGAAAAAGTTATTTTAAATGCAGAGGGAATCAAAGACTTTCAGGTTAGGGTGAGCCGTGCAGACTATGATTTTGTGGAAGGGCAGAAAGAAGCGATTTCCAAAGAAATAGGAGCAGCCATACAGGTGGAGGTCTTGGCGGATGCATCTTTGCAGGAGCATCAATGCATGATAGAGACAGATTCCGGTGTATTTGAGTGTGGGATAGATGTTCAGCTGGATAACCTGCTGGGAACATTGAAGTCATTAAGTTTGTGAGGGAAATAATGTGACATATGATTTGGATAAGTATCGCCAGTTAGCAGATGAAAATTATTATAGACATTTGGGAAAAGTGGTAAAAATAGTAGGACTTACGATAGAATCGGTGGGACCCAATGCCAAACTCAGTGACTTGTGCCGGATTATTGTTGATAAGGAAAAGGATATTTTTATTATGGCAGAAGTAGTAGGCTTTCGGGACAAGAGACTGCTCCTTATGCCATATGAAAGTGTGGAAGGTTTAGGAGTAGGATGTATCGTAGAGAATACGGGACATCCTTTGTCTGTCTCAGTGGGTGAGGAGATGCTTGGGCATACCTTAGACGGTATGGGACGGCCGACGGACGTGGAATCACTGACCTTGCGGGAAGAGTATCCGGTGGATGCCCCGCCGCCTGATCCGATGGAGAGGGTGATTATTGATGAAGTGCTTCCTTTGGGTGTAAAGGCAGTAGACGGATTGATTACTGTAGGCAAAGGTCAAAGAATTGGCATATTTGCTGGTTCTGGTGTAGGTAAGAGTACATTGCTTGGTATGTTTGCCAGAAATACCCGGGCAGATATCAATGTCATTGCCCTGATTGGCGAGCGCGGCAGGGAGGTCCGGGAATTTATTGAGCGCGACATGGGAGAGGAAGGAATGCGCCGTTCTGTGGTAATTGTTGCAACTTCCGACCGCCCGGCTTTGCTTAGGCGTAATGCAGCTAAGACCGCTACGGCGATTGCAGAATATTTTCGTGACCAGGGAAAGGACGTACTTTTGATGATGGATTCCCTGACACGTTTTTCTATGGCGCAGCGAGAGATTGGACTTGCCTCCGGCGAGCCTCCAGTGACCAGGGGTTATCCTCCGAGCGTGTATTCTGAGATGCCCAAGCTTTTAGAGCGTGCAGGCAATTCAGATAAAGGTTCCATCACTGGACTCTATACTGTCTTGGTGGATGGAGATGATTTTAACGAGCCGATTACCGATACGGCAAGAAGTATCCTTGATGGACATATTATGCTGGACCGTAAACTGGCACATAAGAACCATTATCCGGCAATTGATGTACTGCAGAGCATTTCCCGTGTTATGAGTTCCATAGCAGGAGCAGAGCATAAGGCAACGGCGGGCAAGCTGAAAAATGTACTGGCAACGTATCAGGAAGCAGAAGATTTGATAAATATCGGTGCATATAAGAAAGGCTCTAATAATAATATTGATTATGCCATTGAGAAAATTGACAGTGTCAATGAGTTTCTCTTGCAGGAGACACATGATAAGTTTTCTTTTGAAGAAATACTGGATAAAATGGGGCAGATATTCCTGACATGATAAGACCAAAGTAGGTTGAAGAGAGTATGGCAAAATTTTTGTACAGGATGCAGAATATCCTGAATATTAAATATAAATTGGAAACGCAGGCAAAGACAGAATTTTCCTTAGCGGCCGCGGCTTTGCGCAGGGAAGAGGAGAAACTGGAGAATCTGCGCCAGAGAAAACGCGCGTATGAGATGAAAGTGCGGGAACTGTCAAGCGGCAAGTTGGATTTTATAGAAATCCGTACGAACCGGACGGCGATTGAAAGTATGAAAGAGGCAATCAAAAACCAGATTCTTGCCGTCCATCTAGCGGAGCGTAATCTGGAAAATGCCAGAGTGCATCTGCAGGAAGTCATGACAGAGCGCAAAACACATGAGATTTTGAAAGATAAAGCTTTTGAAGAATTTAAGAAAGAGATAGAAAAAGAAGAGAGTAAAGTGGTGGATGAACTTGTAAGTTTTACCCACAATCATGCACAAGAAGGATAGGCGGTGATACATATGGCAGAACAGGCATTAAATCAGGAAGAGACAGAGGTTTTAGATAAAAAAGCGCAGAAAAAGGCGGAAAAAGCAAGAAAAAAAGAAGAAAAAAAGAACCAAAAGCAGATGGAAGCAGAAGCCCCGCAAGAGGAGGAAGAAGGCGGAAGCAAGGCTGCTGTCATTATAGCAACCATCATCTTCATTCTAATCTGGCTGGCAATTCTGGCATTGGTAATCAAGATGGATATCGGAGGTTTTGGTTCTACCGTGCTCCAGCCAATATTAAAGGACGTCCCGTATGTCAATAAAATCCTGCCGGAAACGGTGCAGGAGGAAGAGCCGGTGGATGCACAGTATCCATATACCACCTTGAGTGAGGCGATTGACCGTATCAAGGAACTGGAAGTGGAAGTATCAAATGCCAAGTCCCAGACGCAGGGTAATTCAGACTATGTGGCACAGTTAGAAGCGGAAGTGGAGAGACTCAAAGGATTTGAAAGCGCGCAGTCCGAATTTGAACAGCAGAAAACAGAGTTTTATAAAGAGGTTGTGTTTAATGAGAATGCGCCCGATATATCTGAATATAGAGCATATTATGAGAGTATTGATCCTGCAAATGCGGAAGTATTGTATAAGCAGGTCGTCCAGCAGCAAGAAGCTGACGAGCAGATTGAAGAATATGCCAATACGTATGCTTCTATGAAACCGAAACAGGCTGCAGCCCTTATGGAGAAAATGACAGACAACTTGAAATTGGTGGCAAAGATATTGAATAATATGGATACCGATGCGAGGGCCAAGATATTGGATGCCATGGATTCTGAGGTAGCAGCAAGGCTCACCAAAATTATGGAGCCCTGATATCTGGGGAAACGCTGGAATAATCAGTATTACCTTAGATTGACAAAGCACTGGTTTTAACAGTGTTCATGCTTATAAGATTCCTTTAGGGATTTTATAATAAAAATTTTTAAGAAAGGAGGACGCAGATGACGGCCAGTAAAGTAACACAGATAATGACGATGCTGAAAAGCCCTGAATTGTCTGGTATGCCTAAGCAGTCTCAGGGCGCAGGTTCTGTATTCGGCACGTTTCTTGGTCAGACGGCAGGAAATGGGAAACAGGATTTGTTTTCATCCGAGAACATGAGCCAGCCTGTTCGTGGTGATGGCGTGAACCAGACTGCTTTTGAAAGGGAATCCGCCAAATCAGGCTACCGTGAGAATTCAATTTCCCACAATGACCCCAAAGATATTCAGAGTAAGCTTCCACAGGATGCTACAGAAAAAGTGCAGGCTTTTGACAAACAGGTTAAGCAAATAATTGCTGAGAAGCTGGGGATTTCTGAGGAAGAGGTTGCGCAGCAGATGGAAGCAATGGGTCTTACCGTTATGGACCTGATGGATCCATCCAAATTGGCAGGTTTGGTGATGGAACTGACAGGAAGTGAAGACATTGGCGGCTTACTGTTTGATGGAAATTTTCAGCAGATGCTTTCCCAGATTGGCGATTTAACGCAGGAACTTGCTTCACAGCTGAATTTAACACTAGAAGAGTTGAATCAGCTTACTGAGGAATTAAAGCTTATGGTATCTGATAATCCACAGGGAGATGTGACAGCCAATGAAGGGCAGTTGCCGCAGGATTTGGAACCGGTTTCTCAGGATACGCAGGAAGTCACGGCTGAACAGGGTAAGGATACAGCCAATGTGCAGAATACTGTTGCTACAGCTCAGACAAAGCCGCAGGAGTCCGCAGATGATGCGGAAGTGCAGAACCAGGCGTTAAGGGCAGGTGCAGACCAGAAAGAAAGTGAAGCTGCCGTAACTACCCAGGCACAGGAGGGTATGCAGGAGCAGACAGAAGAGAATTCCCAGACAGGAGAAAAAACTTCTGACTTGTTCAAGGAGACAGTCGGAGAGGACAAAGCTGAAAATAAGCAGACGCAGGTAACTTACCAGACAACGACTCAGACAGTCGGTCAGGGGCAGACTGTGGAGGTGACCCAGACGGTTGTGCAGACCAGGGTGGATGTGGAAAATATACTCCGCCAGGTGAGCCAGATGACCAGAGTATTTGTCAGTCAGGCAGAATCTTCTGTTGAGATGCAGCTTAATCCGGCAAATCTCGGCAAAATTTATTTGCAGGTGGTTTCCCGAGAGGGTGTTATAACGGCTCAGATTGCAGCCCAGAATGAAGCGGTGAAGGAGGCGTTAGAAAGCCAGGTTGCCGTGCTCAAGGAGAATATGAACCAGCAGGGCATGAAAGTGGAAGCAATTGAGGTAACGATTGCCAGCCATGAATTTGAGCGTAATCTGGAGGAAAATCAGCAGAATGCAGCCAGACAGCAGCAGGAAGAAGAGGCTGCTAAGAATTCCAGAAGAAATCTGAATATGAACAGTCTTGATGAGCTCGAGGGTGTGATGTCAGAGGAAGAGAGCCTTGCGGCAAAGATAATGGCAGAGCAGGGCAACAGTATGGATGTTACAGCTTAAAGATTATCAAATGAAAGGAGAACAGTATGTCAGTTTTAGTACCAGTGAAAGATGGTAAAGTCGTAGACAATACCGCATCCCAGGATTCTCTGGCAGCCAACAAGAAAGCGGGCGGTGGTCTGGACAAGGAAGCATTTTTACAACTTCTGGTAGCGCAGATGAAATATCAGGATCCATTGGAGCCTACTTCCAATACTGAATATATTTCACAGCTTGCAACATTCTCATCTCTGGAAGAGATGCAGAATCTGAATGGAACCATGACAACACAGCATGCAACCAATTTAGTAGGTAAGACAGTAATTATGAATGTCACGAGTTCCACAGGGGCAACCAATGTGATACAGGGTAAAGTAGACTTCGTTGTCAAGCAGAACAATAAAGTATATCTTTCGATTGACGACCAGCTTTATAACATTGATGACCTTGATAAGGTGATAGATGATGAATATCTGGAAGCGCTTGAGATGGCAGAAGGATTTGAGGAGGCTGTTGGCAAGCTTCCGAGTGTGAGAAATCTGAGGCTTGATGATGAGGAGAGACTTGAGTTAGTACGCAAAGCCTATAACAGCCTGACAACTTATCAGAAGGAATTCATTTCCAAGTACTGCTCGACATCTTTGGAGAAGCTGAAAGAGCTGCTTGCTAAGATGGAAGAAATGAAGAAAGAAGCAGGAACGGATACCGATGATAATACAGAAGGCGATGACAAAGTAGAAGGCGATGACCAATCGGATGGCGATGATAAAGTAGATAACGATAACAAGGGTGACAAGGACGATACCTCTACAGACAGTAAGTAAGAGGAAAGCAGGGAAGCTTAGAAGGAGAGAGCCATTATGAATAAAATTTCAAATCAATTCTCTTCTATTGAACAGATTACAGATCAGTATCTCAAAAGAGGCATTGCGGAATCGGCGCAAGCTGCACCGGAAGTGTCATTTGAGGATATTTTAAAGCACAGGCAATCTGTGAATGATAATACTGCACTTAAGTTTTCCAAACATGCTTCCATGCGTTTGCAGAGCAGGAATATTGAACTTTCCAGTGAACAGCAGGAGCGTTTAGAGACAGGGGCAGAGAAAGCAGAAGCAAAGGGAATGAGAGAATCCCTTGTGATTGTCGATTCTTATTCATTTATAGTCAATGTGCCAAATAAAACGGTAGTGACTGCAATGGATCAGGCAGAGTCGGCAGAAAACGTATATACCAACATAGATGGAGCCGTAATTATCTAGCTGGACCGAAAGGAAGCTACAGGTTCCTGAATGACAGAAGGAACCATACGGCAAAAGGATCAGGAGGTCAATTAATTATGATGAGAGCATTGTATTCTGGCGTGTCAGGATTGAAGACACACCAGACAAAGATGGATGTTATAGGTAATAACATCGCTAACGTAAACACTGTTGCATTTAAATCTTCCAGTACGGCATTCAGTGACCTTATGTACCAGACAGTATCCGGTTCTTCCGGCGCTACCCAGACAAGAGGTGGTGTCAATGCGAAGCAGATTGGTCTTGGTGTTACCACCGGTTCCACTTCCGTAAACATCACAACACCAGGTTCTACCCAGACTACCGGTGACGGATGGGATTTGAGGATTACCGGCGACAGTTTCTTTATTGTCAATAATGGAAGCCAGAACTTATTTACGAAGTCAGGGGCATTTACGCTTGACGGTTCCGGTAAACTTGTTACAAAGGCAACTGGCTATACAGTTATGGGATGGCAGGTAGATCCTACTACACAGACAATCCGTAAAGATACAGTATCTCCGCTGGTTATCATGCAGGAGAAGAATCTCACTTCACCGCCTGAGGCAACTACTGAGGCAACCTGTTCCGGTATTCTTGATAAGAACTGCAAGCAGGTGAATACTGATGACGGATATATGATGAGCCTTAATTTCTACGATGCACTGGGTTACAGCTATACAGCTAAGTTTGCTGTGAAGACGGCAAATCAGGATACCCTGACCTATACCGTGGAATTGGCAGATATCTTGGATGCCAATAACCATTCCATACTGCAGGATTATCTGGATGCAGACCCGGCAAATACGATGACGAATGTCTTCGGAGAACCACAGAATATTGACCGCTCTTACGCGCTTGCTGATGGATTTACATATACAGGCGGCGTGTTCCGGGATGCAGATGGCAACGAACTTACTTATGACGACGTGAATAAGAAATATACCGCAGCAGGCGGCAAGGAATATACCGTAACCTCCATGTTCGGGATTTCTGACAAACAGGCGCAGGAAGAATTTAGGGAAGACAGGATAACAGCTGACGGTAAATTTGAATACACGGAGACATTATACGGCTATAGCCTGGATTATAAAGAAGGCGAGCCCAATGCCGGAACGTTTGAATGGGTAGGTCAGCAGGGGGCTACATCCGTAATTTTAAAAATGTCAGCACTTGGCGATCAATTCCGCAATATCAATGTAGACTTTTCCACGTCGGGGTGTTATGATAATGGAGGAGTTCCTACACTCGGTACAGACAAAGGCGCTGTCAATGGAATTGACGGTACAGGTAGAAGACTTGGGGCATTGACTGGTCTGTCTGTGCAGGAGAACGGTGAGATTTACGGTAGCTATGATAATGGTACACGTCGGTTGTTAGGACAGATTGCCGTTACAGTATTTGCCAATCCGGCAGGTCTTGAGAAGCTCGGTGAGAACTGCTATCAGCAGACATTGAACTCTGGTGAGTTTGATGGAATCGGTCAGGACATTACAGCAGACGGCGGCAAGATGTCAAGCGGTGTTTTGGAGATGTCTAATGTAGACCTTGCGAATGAGTTTACAGAAATGATTACAACGCAGAGAGGTTTCCAGGCAAACTCCAGAATTATCACGACTTCCGACAGCTTATTGGAAGAGTTAGTAAATCTGAAACGATAATTGACAGCCGTAATATAAATTAACAATCATAATTGGGGGACTGTTTTATATAGTTCCCCCAAATTAGGAAGGTGGTTTCCCATGATAGAAGTCACAAAATTAAATGAATCTAAGGTTTTAATCAATGCAGAATTGATTGAATCTGTGGAGGAGACACCGGACACTGTCATTTCTTTTGTAACAGGGAAGAAAATAATTGTAAAAGAAAGTAGACAAGAGATAAAAAATTTAGTAATATTGTATAAGAGAGAATTCATGACAACCGGTCTTCCCTGGTTGAATAAGGAATAATATGCTCTGAGGATATGACCTGAGGAGGGTCCTGAGGTCACCCAGCGGTAACAATATAGTAAAGTTGGGAAGAACTCTGAGGGCGCATATCGGAGAGATATGTTATTAAGGACAGAATACATTTCATGGATGAAAAGGGCAGGTGGAAGAATTGGATATAGCGTCATTATTGGGAATTATACTTGGTGTTGGTCTGATGGTATTGGGTATTATTAGTGGAGACCAGGGACCGGCAGCATTGGGGAACTTCTTTGATTTGAACTCTGTATTTATTACAATCGGTGGTTCTCTGGCAGGTGTACTGGCATCACATACAATGGCAGACTTCATTAATGGACTAAAGAGCTTTACCCTGGTGTTCAAGACACCTAAAGCAGATGTTGGTGAGGTAATCAAGCACATCATTGATTTATCCAACATAGCGAGAAAGGAAGGGCTTCTTGCTTTGGAGGAGGCAGCAAACGGTATAGAAGATGAATTCTTGAAAAAGGGTGTTATGCTGGTAGTAGATGGTACAGACCCCGAACTTGTAAGAGGGATTATGGAAGCAGACCTGATGTGTGTGGAAGCCCGGCATAAGACTAATATTGGCTTCTGGGATAAATGGGCAGCTTTAGGTCCTGCCTGGGGTATGATTGGTACCCTGATTGGTCTGATTAACATGCTTAAGCTGATGGATGACCCTTCTACAGTCGGACCCAGTATGGCGATTGCCCTGATTACGACGTTATATGGTTCCATCATTGCTAACTGGCTTTGTACGCCGACTTCAGCAAAGCTGAAAGTAAATAATGATACAGAGATTATGATTAAAGAAGTTACGGTGGAAGGTCTTTTGTCTATTCAGGCAGGAGAGAACCCCCGTGTCATAGAAGAAAAGTTGAAATCCTTCCTGTCACCGAAAATGCGTGAGAATATGCTGGAGCAGGGCGGAGGTGAAGAATAGTGGCAAAGAGAAAGGTAGAAGAGTCAGGCGGAGGAGAGGCATCGTGGCTGAATACGTTCGCTGACTTGATGAATCTTTTGCTGTGCTTCTTCGTATTACTGTTTGCCATGTCAACGGTCGATGCGGATAAGTGGGAACAGCTTATCAATTCCATGCAAAAGAGCAGTTTCAGCATTTTAAGTTCCGGTGGGGCTTCTGTCGGAGAGGGAATGATGATTGCTACCGGCGTAAGTCAATTAGAAAAGCTGGATGATTATTTTAAAGAAGAGACGAATTCTTCGGATGCGGAGGAGACGGAGCCTATGGATAAAGAGACGGAACCGACAGCTGAAGAAGAACTCAAAGAAGAATATGAAGCTGCGGGACTGAAAGAGTCTGAGGAGATGGCAGAGCAAATTGAAGAGATGCTTGCCAAAAAGCAGATTGCAGACCAGGCAGAAGTAGATGTGAACGCTCAGTTTGTGCGGATTACCTTAAGCGGAGCCTTGCTGTTTGATTCGGCACAGTCACAAATTCGCGAGGATGCGCTTCCGCTTGTTGACAAATTGTCTTTAATATTAGAAAATTATAACAGCAATCAGATTGAGATAGAGGGGCATACCGATAATGTTCCCATAAGCAATGCAAAATATGAGAACAATGATGTGCTATCTGCTTACCGTGCTTTTGCGGTAAAGGATTATATTTTGGAACATACGGTGTTAGAACCCGGAAGGATTTATGCCGCAGGCTGCGGTGAATATAATCCAGTAGCAGACAACTCCACGCCGGAAGGACGTGCAAGAAACCGAAGGGTGGAGATTAAGATATACAATTCGTATAATTCTAATTAGAAAGGAAAAACATCATGAAAAAGAATTTAATGAGTGTCTTAATTCTGGCACTGGTACTTGCAAACCTGATTTTGACTGCAATCCTGATGATTTCTGTTGTGCCACAGACAAAGAAAGCCAATGAGTTGATTAGCAAAGTGTGTTCAGCCATTGACCTTGAGTTGGAGGGCGGTAAAGAGAAGGCTTCTATTGATATTCCCATGGAGCAGGTTGCTACTGTGAAGATTGCAGAAGGAGAGAATATCACTGTTAACTTAAAGAGCGATGATGGAAAGAAAAGCTATGCAATAGTTTCTATATCATTGGCGCTGGATACGAAGAACAAAGATTACAAGAAAGGTACTGAGGCAATTACTGCAAATGAAGACCTTATTAAAGACGAGGTTATCAAGGTCATAGCAAAGCATACAATAGATGATATGAGGACCGCTCAGAAAGATATACAGGATGAAGTGCTGAAAAGCCTGCGCAAGCTGTTTGATTCTGATTTCATTGTAAGTGTGGCGTTTCCAACCTATACTTATGAAGAGGCGAGCGACTAAAGAATGACAAAATGTCAGGTGGTGAAAAAGAATGGGCGAGGTCTTATCACAAAATGAGATAGACAGTCTGCTAAACGCATTGAACAGTGGAGAGTTGGATGCGGAGGAGATTAAGGACAATGGAGAAAAGCAGGTAAAGGATTATGATTTTGCGCGGCCTGCGAAATTTTCAAAAGAGCATCTCCGAACAATGGAGATTATATTTGAACATTATGGGCGGCTATTGTCCACGAACCTGCCCGGATATCTGCGTAAGAATATCCAGGTAGAAGTGATGAATTCAGAGGCAGTTACATATTCAGAGTTTTCTAATGCGCTTTCTAATCCAGTGCTTTTGGGGGTAGTTAATTTCGACCCTATGCCAGGCAGCATTATTATAGAGCTGGCAACAAATTTGGGATATGCCATGGTAGACCGTATGCTGGGCGGTATGGGAGAGCCTTTGGATAAAAGCCGTGAGTTTTCTGAGATTGAACTTTTGATTATTGAACGTATTATGAATGCGTGTATCAATCTTTTACGGGAACCATGGAAAAATGTGGCGGATATTCATCCCCGCCTGGAGAGGATTGAGACTAATTCTCAGTTTGCACAGTTTATCTCACCCAGCGAGATGATTGCAATTATTACAATAAATATGAGAATAGGGGATGTGGAAGGGCTCATGAATGTGTGTCTGCCATATATGACATTGGAAGATGTCATGGACAGACTGAATACCAAGTATTGGTTTTCAAGTATGCAACAGCGTGGGGATCAGGAATATACAGAGCTGATAGAGGCTTTAATTTCCAAAGCGCCCATGCCGGTGAAGGCAGTTTTGGGTAAAAGTTCCATTTCTGTCAACGATTTTATAAATCTTCAGGTGGGAGATATTATCCGCCTGGATACCAAAGTAGAAGAAGAGCTGAATGTATATGTTGGAAACATCAAGAAATTTACTGCTTTGCCTGGAGCATCGGGAGATCGATATGCAGTAAGAGTTACATCAGTAATCAGAGAGGAGCAGTGAAGTTATGGATGGAGTTCTGTCACAGGAAGAAATTAGTGCCCTGTTGAGCGATGATGCCGGAGCAGCAGATGGAAACAGCGATGGTTTATTGACTTCGGATGAGGTTGATGCCATAGGAGAAATTTCCAATATCAGTATGGGAACGGCAGCCACAACATTATTTTCCCTGGTAAACAGGAAAGTGGAAATTTCCACGCCAGTAGTAACCTTTGCCACTTGGGATGACATTGTTGAGGAATACGAAAGACCTTGTGTTTTTATCCGAATTGCCTATACCACAGGCTTAGATGGAAGTAATCTTTTGGTGTTGCGAGAACAGGATGTAAAAATTATTACTGATTTAATGATGGGTGGAGATGGAACAAATACGGAAGTAGAACTGGGTGAATTGCATTTGAGCGCAATTTGTGAAGCCATGAACCAGATGATGGGAAGTTCTGCAACCTCCTTATCCTCCATGTTAAATAAAATGATTGATATTAGCCCGCCAACAGCCGATCTTGTAGACTTGAAAGATACGGTTGATGGAACAGATATTGACGAATTTCTAGGAGGGCAGTTTGTCAAGATTTCTTTCCTTATGGAAATTGGGGATTTGGTAAAAAGCACGATTATGCAGTTATACCCGGCCTCTTTTGCGAAAGAAATGTGTACTGGAGTTTCAGAGACTATGGAGGCAGACAGTTCTGCAGTAGCGACAGGGGGACAGAAAGAACCGGAGCCGCAACCACAGCCGCAGATGCAGCAACAAATGCCAATGCAGCCGCAGATGCAACAGCAGATGCCAATGCAGCCGCAGATGCAACAGCAGATGCCGATGATGGGTATGCCGATGTATGCGCAGCAGCCGGTGAATGCACAGCCAGTGCAGTTCCAGGCATTTGCAGGAGATTTCAATCCGATTACACAGCAAGAGAATATCGGGTTGATTATGGATGTTCCACTGGATGTTACGGTGGAATTGGGAAGGACCAGCAAATCTATCCAGGATATTTTGGAGTTTGCCCCAGGTACAATTATAGAGTTGAATAAGATTGCCGGAGAACCAATTGATGTGTTAGTAAATGGTAAATACGTGGCGAAAGGCGAGGTTGTAGTTCTTGAAGAAAGCTTTGGCGTACGTATTACTGAAATTATAAATAACTAAAATAAAAGTGATATCAAGGAGAAGAAGATATGGCAAAGAATATTTTAATTTGTGATGACGCAGCGTTTATGAGAATGATGATTAAGGACATTCTTACAAAGAATGGTTACAACATTGTCGGCGAAGCAGAGAATGGTTTGAAAGCAGTAGAAAAATATAATGAGCTTAAGCCGGATCTTGTGCTGATGGATATTACCATGCCGGAGATGGATGGAATTCAGGCATTAAAACAGATTAAGTCAACAGATCCTTCTGCCTGCATCATTATGTGTTCTGCAATGGGTCAGCAGGCAATGGTTATTGAGGCTATCCAGTCGGGGGCAAAAGACTTCATCGTTAAGCCGTTCCAGGCAGAGCGTGTACTGGAAGCTGTAAAAAAAGTAGTTGGGTAATATGGTCTTGTCAGGGGTTTTCTCAGGTTGGGAAAGTTTCTTTCAACTGATTAGTGTGTTGCTGATATTCCTGTTTGTGCTGGCTATTACATATCTGACAACCAGATGGATTGGTAAGTACCAGCAGGGAATGCTGCAGAATAAAAATATTCAGGTTGTAGAGACTTTCCGTGTCAGCAATAACAAGTTTATTCAGATTATCCAGGTGGGCAGGAAATATCTGGTTATTTCTGTATGTAAAGATGTCGTAAATGTTTTGACAGAGCTGACGGAGGAAGAGTTGGTTTGGAAACCTTCACAGGAGGACCAGGGAATTAAGGTAAATGAAAGCTTTCAGGAGATTTTGGGCAGGCTGAAAGATAAAATTCCAAGGAAGTAGGCAGGACATTATGAAGAGAATAAAGAAAATATATTGCGGGACTTCCTTTGCCTTTGGAACAGTTACGTTATTGATGGCGCTGTTTTTGATTTTTGGACAAAGTGCTTTTGCAACTACCCCAGCGGAGCAGTTCAGAGATGAGGCGCTTGGGGAGGCCAGTACCATTGACCCACCCAATACCGAGAGAGCTGATGCCACTGGAGACAATACAAATGGTGTTTCCATCATGGTGAACAATGACGAAGGAAGCCTGTCAGGAAATGTCAGAATTCTGTTGACATTGACTGTTATTTCCCTTGCGCCGGCAATATTGATTATGCTGACCTCCTTTACGAGGATTATTGTGGTTTTGCATTTTGTGCGGACAGCAGTCGGAACACAGACAGCCCCGCCGAATCAGATTTTAGTTGGTTTGTCGCTTTTTTTAACATTATTTATTATGAATCCGGTATTTTCCGAGATAAATGAAAATGCCCTTGGGCCATTAGATGCCGGTGATATAACACAGGAAGAGGCTTTGAAGGAAGCAGAACAGCCAATTCGCAGGTTTATGTTTAAGGAAATGCAGCGGAAAGATTTAGCGCTTTTCTGTGACATTGCGGAGATTGATATGACAGGCATGGATTTGAGGGAACCCGAAACTTTGGACCCCATTCCCATGTATGTAATCATCCCGAGCTTTATTGTCAGTGAATTGAGAACAGCTTTCATAATTGGATTTTTGATTTATATTCCGTTTATTGTGATTGATATGGTTGTGGCATCTGTGCTTATGTCTATGGGTATGATGATGCTGCCGCCGACGACAATCTCCATGCCGTTTAAGATATTACTGTTTGTACTTGCCGACGGCTGGGATCTCTTAATCGGAAATCTTGTAAAAACGTTTTATTGACGGTAGAATGAGGTGAATACGCATGATAACAGAAGGTCAGGTATTGGACATCGCCAGAGAGGCATTGTTTCTGATTATCAGAGTGTCGGCGCCGTTATTGCTGATTTCTCTGATTATAGGTCTTATCGTCAGTATTTTTCAGACTGTTACCTCTATTCAGGAGCAGACACTGACTTTTGTTCCTAAGATTGTTGCTGTATTTCTGGGGATGATGCTGGTAGGAGGCTGGATGTTGGAGCAGCTTGCCAATTTTATGGTAGAGTTGTGGAGCAACTTTGGGCTGTATCTGCGTTAGGTTGAAGCAGTATGATAGACTATGGGTTTTCATTATTTACATTTGAATATTTTCTGATGATACTGGTAAGGGTTGCAACCTTTGTATACATTGCTCCGTTTTTTGGGATGAATAATACCCCTCATCGGGTCAAAATTGGATTTTCAGCATTTTTGGCGATTATTTTGTTTCAGACAATACAGCCGAAAGAAGCTTTGGAATATTCTGGAGTAATTGGTTTTGCCATTATCATTCTGAAAGAAGGAATTACAGGGTTGCTCATTGGTTATGCAGCAAATATTTGTAATTCCATTATTGTGTTTTCAGGAAAAGTGATTGATATGGAAATCGGGTTGGCCATGGCAAATATGTATGACCCAACGACGCGGTCGCAGAGCGGGCTTACTGGCACAATGTATAATTATTTTATCATGATACTTCTTATAGTTACCGATATGCACCATTATATCCTGCGTGCCCTGATAGACACATATCAAATTTTGCCGGTCAATGGGACTGTATTCGATTGGGAGCATTTAATGGGCTCTATGATTATGTACATGGCAGATATGATGATAATTGGTTTCCGTATTGCTTTGCCGATTTTTGCCTGCAGCATGATATTGAGCTGTATATTGGGAATTATGGCAAAAGTTGCGCCGCAGATGAATATGTTTGCGGTAGGTATGCAGGTTAAGATATTGCTGGGGTTGGGAATCATGTTCCTTACGATAGTGTTGCTTCCCGACATTGCCGATATGATATTTACGGAGATGAAACGGATGATAGTTTCAATAATTAAAGGGATGTATTGATGTGAGAAAAGAACCCAAATTTTTGTTAGAATATAATCTGCAATGGTTTGCTAAAGACGGTGAAGGCGGAGAAAAGACAGAGCCGGCTACCGCCAAGAAATTGAGAGATGCCAGAAATGAAGGGCAGGTATCGAAGAGCCAGGAGCTTAATCATGCTTTTGGCCTGGTGGCATTATTTGTCATTATGAAGGTGTCCATTTCCTTTATCGGGGAGCGTCTCATGGGTTCATTTGCATTGATTTATAATAAGATACCGGAATTGATTGATGAGAGTGCCGGTGGAATGTCTGTATTTGTGGCAAGCACATTAATCAGAAATGTATTGGTGACTATTTTGATATCGATGGCGCCATTTCTGGCAGCAGGTTTTGTCATAGCAGTGCTGAGCAATATACTGCAGATAAAGTGGAAGGTGACGACAAAGCCTATGAAGCCGAAGTTCAGCAAGATAAATCCGCTCAGCGGCTTTAAGAGGATATTCTCCAAAGACTCGCTGTTTGAATTGCTGAAATCCATTGTAAAGATTGTTGTTATTATCTATGTAGCGTATACTTCGATTAAAGACCATCAGAATGAACTTTTTTTACTATATGATATTCCTTTATTACAGGTAGTCCTTTTGGTGGGAACGATAGTGATAGATACCGGACTGAAGATTGCGTTGGTTTATATCTTTATCGGGCTTATAGATTTCGTTTATCAGAAACATAAGTTTAAGGAAGACATGAAGATGACCAAGCAGGAGGTCAAGGATGAGTATAAGAATACGGAGGGAAATCCGGAAATCAAGGGACGTCAGCGTTCCAAAATGCGGGAGGCTTCCCAACGCCGTATGATGCAGAGTCTGCCCAGTGCGGATGTGGTAATTACGAATCCTACGCATTATGCGGTAGCGATTAAATACGATGCCCAGAAATATTCGGCGCCGGTGGTAGTAGCAAAGGGCGAGAATTTCCTTGCCCAGAAAATAAAGGAAGTTGCCAAGGAGCACCGTATTGAAATTGTAGAAAATAAACCTCTGGCTCGGATGCTCTATGCTAACGTGGATGTTGGGCAGGAGGTTCCGCCGGAATTGTATCAGGCGGTCGCAGAAGTACTTGCTTTTGTTTACAGCCTGAAAGAGAATAGATAAATGCCAATGAGGAAGAGACGAAAGGAGAAGAGATCATGAAGAAAGCAGATGCAGGAGTCGCAATGTACTTGCTAGCGGCAATCATATTCTTTATAATTCCAATTCCTTCTTTTTTGTTGGATATCATGCTTGCGATAAATATATCGCTGTCACTTATAATATTGATGAACGCATTGTTTGTACAGGAAGTGTTGGAGATGTCGTTTTTTCCTACACTGCTGCTGTTCACAACCATATTCCGTATATCATTGAATGTATCCTCCACGCGTTTGATTCTGAATACCGGCGACCCGGGAAACGTTGTCAGGACTTTTGGACAGTTCGTAGGTGGGAATGACCTGATTATCGGAGCAATTATCTTCGTGGTTATGGTTCTCATCCAGTTTATTGTCATTAACAAGGGTTCCGAGCGTGTATCGGAAGTAACAGCAAGATTTACGCTGGATGCCATGCCTGGTAAGCAGATGGCAATTGATGCAGACTTGAATACAGGAATCATCGATGAGAGACAGGCAAGGCAGCGCCGTGAGAAGATTCAGCAGGAGTCCAGCTTTTTCGGAGCTATGGATGGTGCAACGAAATATGTAAAGGGAGATGCCACTGTTGGTATTATTGTTACATTGATCAATCTGGTGGGCGGTATTGCCATGGGAATACTCCGCCAGAATATGGAAATTGCGGATGCGTTGAGTCAGTATGGAATCCTCACAATTGGTGACGGTCTGGTGAGCCAGATTCCCTCACTTTTGATTTCGCTGGCAACCGGTATTTTGGTAACCAAAGCTTCTAAAGAAGCAGATTTTGGAGATATGCTTATCAAACAGTTGTTTGGAATCCCCAAAGTTCTATATATTGTGGGTATAGTGATGTGTTTTCTTGGTATTGTTACACCCTTGGATTGGAGGTTGTTTTTGCCGTTGGGAATCAGTTTTGTGATTACAGGCAGAAGTGTAGATAATCATCTTGAGGTGGAAGCAATCGAGGAGGAAGTAGATGCTGCAGAGGAAGAGGCAGAAGAAATACGGCGTCCGGAAAATGTGGTGTCTCTGCTGCAGGTAGACCCCATCGAATTGGAATTTGGATATGGAATTATCCCGCTTGCTGATGTGAACCAGGGCGGTGATCTTTTAGACCGTGTGGTTATGATACGAAGACAGATTGCTTTAGAGCTTGGAACAGTGGTTCCGATTATCCGTCTGCGTGATAATATCCAGCTGAATCCGAATCAATATATTATTAAAATCAAAGGCATTCAGATAACGGAAGGAGAAATTCTTTTTGACCACTATATGGCAATGAATCCGGGATTTGTGGAAGAGGAGATTTCCGGTATCCCAACATTTGAGCCGTCTTTCCACCTTCCGGCGCTGTGGATTACCGAAAATCAGCGTGAGCGCGCAGAAAGCCTTGGTTATACAGTAGTAGATCCGCCTTCAATTATTGCTACTCATCTGACGGAGGTAATCAGGAGCCATATTGATGAACTGCTCTCGAGGCAGGATGTCCAGAGTCTTATCGACAATATCAGGGAGAACCATCCGACCCTTGTGGACGAACTTGTGCCAAAGCTGCTTGGCGTAGGAGAAATTCAAAAAGTGTTGCAGAACCTGCTGCATGAAGGAATATCTATCAGGGATTTGCTTACAATATTTGAGACGCTTGCAGACCATGCAGCAACATCTCGTGATACTGATGTGCTGACAGAGTATGCAAGGCAGAGTTTAAAACGTGCAATTTCCAGCAAATATTTTCCTGCCAATGAAACTACAAGTGTTGTTACCTTAGATCCCGGCGTGGAGCAGGAGATTATGTCGTCTGTGAAGCAGACGGAGCAGGGTGCATATCTGACTATTGATCCGGAGAAAACCAAGGCAATTATGGATGCTTTGGAGCAGGAGATTAAGAAATTGGAAGAATTGGGAAAAAATCCTATTATTATTACATCGCCGATTGTGCGTATGTACTTTAAGAAGCTAACGGAGGATTACTTCAAGGATCTGATTGTAGTATCATATAATGAAGTAGAATCCAATATTGAATTACAATCA
>CAJUHY010000043.1 GCA_910585895.1 uncultured Lachnospiraceae bacterium | reverse complement strand
CTCGCTTTTTTCATCCGGTTTGTGTTTCTATTCCCGCCCCTACTCGAGGGGCGACGGTATATTTTTTTCTTATACTTGAAGGAGATACTAGTTTCTATTCCCGCCCCTACTCGAGGGGCGACTGGAAGTTGAGCGGCACAGAATTTTCCTTTGATGTTTCTATTCCCGCCCCTACTCGAGGGGCGACAGAAATCAGCCACATGGACAAAATTTTTCAGGGGTTTCTATTCCCGCCCCTACTCGAGGGGCGACAATGCTCTGATGTCTCAGACTAATGATAATATGATGTTTCTATTCCCGCCCCTACTCGAGGGGCGACGAGGTGTTTATGCCTACATACCAAATGAGGATATTGTTTCTATTCCCGCCCCTACTCGAGGGGCGACATGACTGGTGCATTGAAAGCACAGGGCTTTAAGTTTCTATTCCCGCCCCTACTCGAGGGGCGACGCATCTTTCTGTGCCTGAATACAAGGAATTGCAGGTTTCTATTCCCGCCCCTACTCGAGGGGCGACGGCAAAAATAGACAAAAGAACATCCATTTTTGCTGTATAATTTTATATTTATAACAACAAAAGATAACTAATATAATATTGCACCAACAATTTCCTCACTAGCTAGTCGCTATCGAGAGGATTTCCCTATAAATTTCTGCGCCGACCTCCCGGCAAACTATGTATGGGATTCATCCGCGCAGCAATCAGGGAAACGTTAACTAACTCAGCGTTTCCTTAAAATATCAGTGCACCCCCAGCCTGGACCAACGGCTCTTTACCCATCACCTCAATCTTATGTTGATAAGAATTCCCCAGCCTGTAAAAACGCACAGAATCACTTTTCTTATCAACAACCTCTGAAAGTAATGATTTCAAAACGACCAATTCAGCAGCATCGACTAAAACCTCAAATACAGAATTTTGCACACGCACACCATATTTCTCACAAATCTTTGCCACCTTGCGAAGCCTCTTTGCCCCAGCTGCCTCTGTCGTATTCACGTCATAAGTAACAACCAACATCATTTAGGATCACCTCCAAACAAAGGGCGGATAACAGTCCAAATCTCCACGCAATACCCGCGCAAACAACATTGCCTGCGTATATGGGATTAAACCTATTGGTATTTTCTCCTTCAAAAATGGATGTGCAATCTGTTCCTGTTTTCTCGCTCTCCAGCCATTAATGACTGTTTTACGCCCTTTCTCGTTCAGATAAACAGCATCGCAGTCCATCTCGAAATCTTTCTGCGTCAACTGCCCCTTATTAAATAATGACAAGACAAAGCGGTCGCACAGCGGCGCACGCAGCTCCTCCATCAAATCCAATGCCAAAGAAGGACGTCCTGGTCTTAATGTATGTAGGTATCCCGCCGCCGGGTCCAGCCCCACCGTTTCTAATGCAGAACGCATATCATGCGTAAGCTGGGTATAGACAAAGGACATAACTGCGTTGACCTCATTCAGAGGTGGACGACGGCTGCGTGTTTCAAAACGAAACCCATTTTGTCCGACAAGCATATCGTCAAACCGGGAAAAATATACGGTCGCCGCCGCCCCTTCCACGCCGCGCATGGAATCAACCGTCTGGCATTCGTCCAGTTTCTTGGCTATATTGCTGAGTGTTGCCGCCCCCTGATATAAATTTTCTTCTTTTTCTGCCTCTTTGCTTGTGCGGGCATGGCGCATAAGCACATTTTTACTATTGTAAATCTTCCCATACAGGATGTCCCTCACCAAACGACAGGAAAACGCCTCATCATCAACTGCCTGATACTGCTTTTTCCTTAATAAGACATTCCCACTTACAGGTCCACAGACCCTGCCGTAAAATCTTCCGTATAAATCCAGAAAAACCATCGTAATATCATACTTGGAGCAAAAGGAAAACAAAGAGGTTGACACGGAATTTTTCCCAAAAAACACAATTGAACCCACCTGGTTTACCGGAACAGAGGCTTTCTCCTCACCGCCAATGGAAATACAGATATTATCATTGCGATGAAAAAGATAGCTTTCCGGCGTCATAATATACATCGTTTCCAACATATGTTTCATAATTCATCTGCCTCCTTTGCTGCCCGCGCCAAATCTTTACAATACTTCTCCGCAGAATGCCCAATCTTTGGCATACAAAGTTCACGCAGCGAACAGCGTTTGCATTTTGTACCGTAATCTGCTGCCGGAGTTATCATTTGCTCTCGGATATTCTGCAGCTTAGCTACTGTATCTTTTACCTTGTCACGCAGTTCTTCTGTCAGCAGAACCGGATATCTCCGATGGGAAGAAGTGTAAAATAATGCCCCTTCCGTAATAGTAGTATGGTACATTTCTTCCAGGCACATAGCCTGGGCGCACAACTGTATCTCATATTCCTCTTCTGCACGCACCTTGCCATGTTTATATTCAATTGGATACAGCCGCACAGGAAAATCCACAGAAGGAATTGTACAGCCAGTCTCATCCGCAGTGCCTTCAATACAGTCACATTTTCCCGTTATCCCCAGCACGTCGGAAAACACAGTATATTCATATAATTTTACTTCATTGCCGCGCCGCTCCACCCTCTGTGTGTGCACACGGCTATGCTCAATGCGCCCTTTCGCTGTATCGGCGCTTTCCTTCCATATCTGTTCGTTCATGATAAGAGCTGCCCGCCGCAGACAATATCCTGCCTGAGTCAGATGCGAAATCAACAGGTAATCTCTGTCATCGTTCACAGAACCACTTCTCCCCCTCCTCTAAATGATTCCAACTAATTTCCCCATAGGGGTCACTCTGAAATCCGACTTCCACGCCCTGGGGAAGGTTCTTGATATCGACCCACGCTTCATAATCTCGGTAGCTTCTGGGATATTCCACATCCTGCTTTTTGGAAACCTGTACCAATTCAAACAATCTATGTGCCGGTGCACAGCCCAATTTTGCCTGACGGACACGCTGCTCTTCATCGCTGTCTGTGCCCACATGTTTAAAAATAATCAATGGGGAAACGACTGACATCTCCCCTTTGCTGGCGGAATGGTCGTGTTCATACATATTTAAAATAGATTCAAAGAGGATTTTCAGGTCATTGTCGTCAAATCCAGTCTCACCCGCCAGATTGGCGCTGATAAATCCACGTACCTCATACAGACCGAAAGGAACCATCTGCTTTCTGCCCATGGTGCGAAGCTCATCTTCCGACTTCTTCTGTTCCATTTCTAAATATTGCTCCATTGTCCCATCTTTTATTTTTTCTGTTACAGCCATACGCGTGATGGTCATATCCAGCGGTAAAATACGGTCCAGGCTGGTAGCAAACGTAATCTGTACCGGACCTCTGACCTGTCCTGCATTAGGTCCCGTAGACATAACCGCGCCAAAAGTACGCACATCGTAAAACAATTCACACGCTTTCCTGCGCCCGGCGTAGACAGCTTCTTTCTCTTTTGCGCAGTCCTCAAAACCCGCCTCTCTTTTTGCCCGCGCAATATGACGGTTAATATTGGTAGACTGTTGAATAATGATATTCATGCCATCTTTATCGTGATAAGCCAAATCCACATAATTTCTGATACGGCGTTTTGTCGCCACATCTGAAATATACCCCTTCATCGTCTGCGGGTCCATGCGCGGCGTATTATCCATATCAGGGTCCCCATTGGGGTTTGCATTCACGCAAGATACATAATACATAAATTCATAACGGTTCTTGATTGCCATTTTCTATTCCTCCTTATCCTTTGCCAACTCCGCTTCTTCTTTGTCCTCCTCTTCATCTAGCAAGCCCATTTCCTTTTCCGCTTTCGGTGTATGAAGTTCTGCCCATTTCTGATAATACCCCAAAGCAAAATAAGACTGTTCCTCCAGACTAAGGGTGACTGGCAACTTATCCCCCAAAGCAACATACAGTTCTTCCAGGCGTTCTTTCAGATAGTTGGTCTTCTCAATTTTTGCCAAATGATAATTGCTCAGACAAGATAACCTCCCCAAAACCATCGCCGGCGTTCTGCTGGCAGATGCATAGTAGCGCTCGATTACCCCCGCATTCACACCTTTCATCGCCCGCTGCTGAATGTGGGAATATACTGCCATCAGACCACCGCAATGATAAGCTGGGACTGGATGTTCTAAGTTATATGTTTCCAAAAGAAATGCCTCCTCTCCTTCTGCACGTTTCTTCCGTATCAACCAGACTTTCAGCCATTGACAGGCCCATCCGTCAAGACTCTGTGTCCTCCGTCTGTCTGACTGCCCGGAATTCTTCTGTTTCGTATTCTGGTTTGTTCCATCAGAATTGCCTGTCTCAGACGAAGCAAGCATCTGTGAACGTATATATCTGAGCGCGCGCTCCGCCACAGCGTCCGGCAATCTGCCGCCTGTAAGTACTGCCGTGATAATCGCGGGCGTGATGCCAGCCAGTTCGTCTTTCAATCGTTCAAACACTTTAGCGTCTGTTTTCTTATATTTCAACAGCCGAATAAGACGGGCTTTCAGCTTACATTCTGGAATTGGCGCTGTTCCCGCTGCATTCATCAACCTTAAATCCTCATGCCACATCTGCAGGTTTTTCTGCAAATCTGCATATTTTCCACGCATATATCTGCGAATCATAATACGACCGCCCACGCCGCTCAACAGCAAAATGTAATATGTACTGTCTAATGACGCTATCCGTTTTCCTGATTCCACGCTCTTAATCAGCTTGTCTGCATTTTTTACTGCTGAAATTTCTATCTCACGCTTTTCTATCTCTGTCAGTTGTTCTTCCTCTTCATCATCGTCATCTTGGAAAAGATTCAGCGTATTGGAAACAGTAGTTTGGCTTTCCTGGCTTACCGATTTATCATCCGTCTCCTTCAAAAAATCAAAATCGCCGCACTGGTAAATAGGGTCTTCTTCCCGCCCTATCTCACAATCGTACCAATGGACAAATTTCATATTCGACAAAATGGGCGCCTCCTTCAAAAGGCTGTCCAGCGCCGCTTTGACTGCGGCAAATGCTTCCTCCGACACCGGTGCGTTTTCCGCTTTCTTCAATCCATAGGAACAAAATGCCGGCTTATCAAAACAGATTAAGGCGTCTCCGCTGGAATGTCCGCCGACAGCTCGTAAACCAGTGATTTTAGCCGTTGTCGCAACCGGGATAACCGGCTGTCCGCTAATCATACAAACTGAATCTGCGCTCTCTTTTGTCTTCACAAATTGTTTGCGGAATCCCTGCCACCAGGTCTGGATAGCTTCGCTATCCAAAATCGTTTTGCTGTCCACTTTAAAGGCAATTCTGTCTCCTGCCTTTATCTTATGGGAATCTAACTTCTGATTGATTTTGTCTATCAGTTCCGGCTTTTGCATAATCTCCAAGCAAGTTCTGATTGCCGGCTCATACTCCCCGGCTTCTCTCAAAGCGTCCCAGAAAAATTGGTTTTTTGCCGTAGGCTCATCCGAAAAAATCACAGAACGTTTTTCCGCTAATACATTGCATTTATCTTTGCCGTTTGCCAGGCTGCCGATATCTGGACAAAGCACATTTTTCTCGCCGCCCATCTCTATTTCTACGAAATCCGCATCATTTTCAGCCAAGGACACATATGCTTTCACCGATTTTTCCACATACCCTGGCGGCGGAACCAAACGGCGGCTCTCGGCATAATCATAAAGCGCTTTTAACATATACTGCCCCCTTTCAGCACCTGTGGGCTCTCATACGGCGGAACCTGTATGACCCCATGCTCCATCACTGCGTGATACAGGGAAAGCTGCGGCTGCGCCTTTTTGCGCACAGCATAATCATAAGGGCTGAACACATCGTAGACCATAAACCCGGCGTCTAAACTCTCGTCTATCGGCTTTCGCTGCCCATCGCTCTCCTCAAAGTAGGCTGCAAACTCCCGCATCCCAAGCGCAGGCTGATGGAAACATTTGCCATTGCGGATTCTGCGCAAAGCCTGCTCATAGAGCTGCTTTTCTCTTCCGGCAAATTCTTCCCGCGGTATAATAGAAGCCGCAATGCGGTAGCGGACGTCCTTCAATGCCACTGTCTGCCGCTGTGTGCGCTCTTCATCCGTATAAATTGGTTTGTCACCCACCCTGCACTTAACCTCATTGCGCTTAAAACTGATATAACGGATTGGATTCAAGACCTCGATGCGGTTAATCTGGTAGTAAAATTCTGCCGGCTTCAAATAGATTGCCGACAGGATCCCTTTGGCAGCCGAAGGTGTGGGAAACGGACTTGTCAGACGTTCCACTTTGTTAAATGGCTGACAGAAACAAGCAAAATCTCCCCATACTTCTAATACAATTTCCTGCAAATAATCACCTCCATGTTTCCGCTTCTGCCAACTGATATGCAAGAACCAGTAGAACCGTGATGGCAGAAACGGAAAGATTCTTATAAATAATTGACATATTTCTATTCTCGCCTGGCATAACGGAAATATAGATGAAAGGGATAAAAACATCTATATTTCCATAGGAAAAAGGCAAATGTGGTGAATTTCTGGAATGCCCTCCAACGATATGACAGATAACGCAAATCGGCTCGTACCGATACCATTATCCCAGGCGTATTATTCTGTCATGTTTATTATATATTTTTTATTATAAAGTCAACACATAATTTCCAAAATTCCCCATAATTCGCATTTCTTAGCGGTTTCTTAACAGCAAAATTATTAGAAGACATCACCAATGCCTATTTCTCCGACTATTAAAACGGAAACGCTTAGGCTTCGCATCCCAAATCTATCGCCGTACGCTTTCCTCAGCTATCTTCATGGCAGAATTGACTTTACACTTTATTCACATTTTGTTATACTTGCATCATAGCAACCCATACAGTTCATAGCATGAAAGTAGGTGATGATATGCCATCTGGTATTGAGGTAACAAAAGCCGCACTTGATGATTTCAAAAAAATTCAGACATATATGCTTTTAGCACGAAAAGAAAATGCCACCGAAACGTATGCAGAATTAAAGAAAGAGTATCTTACAATTAAGGCTCTTTTAAATGTTTCCGGTGTGATTCTTACAGATATTGATATAATTAAAGAATGAGGACATATAAAATAAAGAATGCTCGCTGCGCATTCTTTATTTTTCCTTCCCCCTACCAGATACCTCCCCCCGCTATTTCATCCGGCAATTGCAGACCCATGTCCTTCGTATAGTACTTCTCATATTGTCTGCGCAGTACATAATACTCACTCTTTTCTCTTTCTCCTTGATTTCTTCTCGCAAAATCCAACTGCTCCATGTAATATTCCAGTTTTTCCTGCTGGTACATGGGTACAGTCACTGTCAGGGAAGCCCATTCCCGCATCTGAGATGGCGTAATGCCATTTTGCAGTACTTCCTCCCGGATTATCTGATACTCCTCATTTTCTGCTTCCGATATTTCTCGAGGAATGGGAACAATTACTTTCATTCCTCTGTTTGCAATCAACTCATACTCTTTCGCTGTCTCAGCAAAATCCCGCCGCCATAATGCTCTTCGCAATGCTTCCTTATCCGTCTGCCCCAAAAATAATTCCTGATAATACTCTTTTATCTGCGCGGGGCTGTCAAGGTCCAAAGGCTGTCTTACACAGAGACGTTTGACCAACACTGCTGCATTTTCATACCAATTCCCCGATACGGACCCGGAACTGCCCGGATAAAGGCAGCCTTCTTCCTCTGGCTCAAACACAACCACGCGGCCTCCTTGGGCAAGCCGACCGTTACGGTTGCACCGTCCGGCTGCCTGGATAATAGCCTCCAGGGGAGCCAATGCCCGGTACATCACATCAAAATCCAAATCAACGCCAGCCTCAATGCATTGTGTGGCAACGACACGGCAAGACAGTCCATCTTTCAGCCGTCCGGTAATTTCCTCCACCACTATCCGCCGGTGCGCCATGCACAAATCTGTTGTGATAAAGAACAATTCTTCCTCCGGGCACAGTTCTTTCAGCTGGCAAAATAATTTCCTGGCATGTTTCCTCAAATTTACAATCGCACAGACACTAGGCAATTGCGCCATCTCCTCCGCTATCTCTGCCAAAGGCGTCCGTTTTTCCAACCGCCACTCCACGTACGTGCGTTTCAGCGATGCGTACAGCCTGGAATGCTCCGGCATAATTTCTGTCGGCTTCCAGCGCAAAGCAGGAATCGCTGCAAAATCCGGCTGTGTTGCAGATGAAAAAACCATCGTGCAATGGTAGGAGCGGCACAATTCATTTACCGCCTCCAAAGTTGTCTCCGTCACTTCAGCGGGCAGGCTCTGCGCCTCATCAAACAGGATGACGCTGTCCGCAATATGATGTAGTTTTCGGCAATCTGTGGGATAATTTGCAAACAAGCACTCAAAAAATTTGACAGAAGTGGTAATGATAAACGGCGCACTCCAGCGTGAAGCAAACTCTCTTGCTTCTTCGCTGAGATTGCTCTGGCTGTGGTCAACGAAAATATCGGGAATAATCCGGGCATAAGTGTCTGTGTTTTGCTCTGCCAGTGTCAGAAACGGCAGCGCCACGATGATTCTGCGTTTTCCATGTTTCAAACAATGGCGCAGCGCAAAATGAAGGAGCGCCAATGTCTTACCGGTTCCGGTCGGGGCGGTCAACGTAAACAGTCCCTCCTCCATATCGCCCATGTTCCCGCACCGCTCGAATAATTCATTTCTAATCTGATTCAAAGACGGCTCAGACATAGATTGCTCATGAAGTTTTCGCTGATACGCCAATAATTCTTCCAGCCACAATCCTGCTTTAAACTGCAGCCGCTCTGTTTTCTGCAGATATTGCGGGTCTGTATCAGAAGCAGAAACACTGTAATCCGCATCCACCAGGCAGGAAAACAGCATTCTCGTATATAACATCGTTTCAAGATTATGTATTTCTATATTTTCCTCATTAGAAGCAATATATTTCTGCATTTTGGGCCAGGAAAATCCGGGATAATCATCCAGGAAACAGCCGGCAGCTTTCTCATACTCCCTTTGTCCGGCTATGGCCGCAGTCTTGCCTCCATTGGGCGAGATATCCTCCCCCTCATAGAAATTTCCTGTCAAAAAAGACTCTATCTCATCAAACGCTGCCAGACCGGCATGGTGCCCATTGATTGCCTCAATCAAAGGCCGATATGCTCTTCTTGCCCTCTTAGACTTCTTCTCATGTTTCACATAATTGAGAAAGGACGCGCCGCACATGGCATGGTCTACGTTAGTCCTCGTTCCCTGCAGCGCCTCGGCAAAAGCCTCGCTGTATTTGCCGAAGTCATGAAACAATCCCGCCACCCAGGCTTCTTCTCCACGTCCAAACAACTCGCCGTATTGTTTTGCCAGCTTCGCTACCGCGCTCAGATGCTCCTTAACGGTTGGCTGGCTGCCGTCCGGCAGCTTTGATTTTGCATAGTATTTCCTCATCATTTGCATACTCTCCTTATGTTATTCTTTCCTAAGAATAACATATTTCCTTAGGGTATGCACTCCTCTTACCTCATTTTTGCATAAAAAGCGCAGTTTTTCATACTGCTTACTCAATACTGCCATGCTTACAGTGATTCTGTAACATGCCCAGAACAAGCACACATGCAGCATCAACAGAAATTCTGCTCCAGCCCTTCTACAATCTGGTGCATTTCTGATTTGGTGGTAACATTCCTTGCCGCCTCTACCACCTGGCGTTTTTCCTCATCGTTCAATTTGCCATACACATCCATCGCCTTGGGATTCATCCCAAGTTGGAAACTTAAGCCCATAGGCATTTCATAACTGTTAACTGCTTTTCCATCCATACGCAATTCCTCCTTCATACTCCTATCAGTTTCAATACCCAGTAAATCAATCCCAGCGCCCAGCTGGTAAAAATTCCATAGAGAATGACCGGTCCCGCAATTGTAAATATCTTACAGCCAATGCCAAAGACCTGCCCCTCTTTTTGGAACTCAATTGCCGGCGCCGCCACGGAATTGGCAAACCCGGTGATGGGCACCAACGCACCTGCGCCGCCCCAGTTGGCAATAGAAGGATAAATGTTAAGCCCGGTCAGCAGCACACTTAAGAAAACCAAAATCATGCTGCACCAGCCCCCGGCAGTCTCCTTATCCAGATTAAAATTACTGGCTGCCATATTTAAAATAAACTGCCCAATTACACAGATAATTCCTCCCACCACAAAAGCTTTCGCCATGTTTGCCGGCAAGGAATGCGTAGGGGTCACCTGCTTGACGTATTCATTATATTCCTGATTCTTCTTTTCTTTCTGTTTCATTGTCTCTTGCTGCGCCATGATTTCTCCCTTCAATTAATTGTACATGAAATTAAGTAAATCAGTGGATTTCACAATTACCTGATTGGTTCTGTATCGTTACTCACATCTCTTGCATATGGTTGGCATAGAAATAAAACGCTCCTGCCATCTTCCCCAACGCCATGAACAGCATAATCCAGCTCAGCCCCTCTTTGATACCAAAGCGGCGGAACATGATGGGAAAAGTGTTGAGGATTTCCGCAAGCGCCACCGCCAGACAGCCGACAAAGACACCCGCCGACAAGCCGAACAGGATTACCAGCCAAATCCCCAGATGCATCTGGATATGGAACAGCGCAAAAATATTTCCGCATACGCCGCCCAGAATCACTGCATTCTCATAGAGCACGATATCTGTTGCCGTGCGGCTCTTGCCGATAATCCTCGGCACTACCCCTACGGTGATGATAAAACTAAACACACCGGCGGAAACCGCCGTTCCGCTTGCCAAACCGATAAACCCCAGAAATATCTCCCTAATCCACATCATTGCTCGACCCTTTCCGCCCGCAGTTTTCAATAAATGTGGTATCTACATCTTTCTCGTAGGTACGCATCTCCACCTGGATTGGCGTGGGGTCCGGGGTTATTTTTTTATGTCCTACATGGTTGAAGAACACCATAATTCCCAGGAATAATCCAATCGAATAACATACTTCCAGAACCGTGAAGCCGTTCGATTCCGTCCCCATAACCTGCTGATAGAAATCCGCAAAAACTTCCCCTACGCCCACGTCATTGTTAAACGTCATAATGGTAAATGCCGAGCCAAAAAAGATTAAGATACACAAAACAACTGTCTTTAAATACAGAAGCCATTTGGGCTCCTCTTTAGGCGCATACTCAATCACAAAATCTTTTTCGCCGATATTCTGTATTTCCACACTGGGAAATTCCTGCCCAATCAACTCAATAATCTTAAGCACAGAAAATGCCTGCATCTGCATTTTTTTCTTACTCTGATTTGCCGGCATGTGAAAATTATAAACTTTCATCTGTTTCATTTTATTGATGAGCGGACGGTTCGTACTGGTAATCTTGGCAATATCTTTCAAGATTACTGATGGCTCTGTCACTTTCACATTCTGTTCAATTTTCAGATATACAATCTCCGCCATTTATGCCACCGCCTTATGCCATTCCGCCACCATACTGACTGATGTATCATCCTCCTGCAGTCCATCCGCAGAATCCTCCATGACAAGAGTTCCCTCAGTCACTTTCGCCTGGCTTTCCAGATAATTCACGTAATAAAATATGCCTCCGATAATCGCGAGTATCACAACTACCAGTAGGCATATCCGATAAATGGTACTATGACTCATATACTCACTTCCTTTTTCCATCTTTGGAAGTAGTATTTCATAATAACCAGATTTTTATTCTTTATTTTTTGATGGCAATTATTTTGACCGTCTTTTTCTGCCCCTTTCCTTTTAATTTTTTCTGATATGTTTTTAGTTTTGTTTTTGGTACGCGCACGGAAGCTCTGGCATGGATTTTCTGCAGCGCATTTTTGCCGACCGTTTTTAATTTCGTACTGCGTATGGTAAGTTTTTTTAATTTCCTGCAGTTATAAAATGCTTTGCTGCCAATCGCCGTCACATTCGCCTTTATCTCTGCACTTGATACCTTGACGCAATTCTTAAAAGCATTGCTGCCAATTTTCGTCACTTTAAAATTTTTACCGCCGATTTTAACAGAAGGGGCGACCGTAATCCTCTTCAATCTCTTCTTTAGGGAATTGCTCTTTACACCAGTAAGACTGACCGTACCTTTGCCGTTTGTCTGTGCATTTGTAATGCGGTATTTATAATTTCCCACCGTGTAAGAAGCATTATTCTTAACAGTGATCACAAATGTCCTGGCAACCGTCCCGGTATATTTCCCTTTTCCGCTCAAAGTCACGCTGGCATTGCCTATCTTCGTATGATTGCTGTAAGTAAGCGTATAATCCGTATTTTCCACCAGCGTTTTTCCCTGATATTTAACATTCACGCCCGGCGTTTTTTTCTGACCATTATAATACTGCACAGGAATATTGCCAATCTGGCAGACAGACAGGGAAATCTTATCTCCTTTATAATCGTCTTTATCACCTGAATTCTCTCCATTACCACCCACGCTGCCGTTACCATCTTCCTTGCCATATCCTTCGGCAGGAGCAGGAATGAGCCTTCCACCGCTGACTGTAAAATCATAGCCGCCGGATTCAAGCATGAATTCTGCAACTTCATTGCCATTGTGCTCTGTCAATCCTTTAAATACGACACCCTTTACAGCGGGAAGCTGCCCCAGATCCACATCTTTTGTCGGCAGATACAGGGTCGCTGTCGTATTTGCAGGAATCCTGGCATGGTAAAATGCAAGTTTCCCTTCCTCGCTCTTCCACGATGAATCAATTCGCCCATACAAAGATTCATAAGAAGCAGTTACGTTGCTGATACGTTCTTGATCATTATATTTTTTCCCAGTATCCATCGTAGGCTGCAAAACTATATGTTTAAATCCCGGACTCTCCACATCGGCGCTGATACCTGCCATATAGCGGTACATCCACTCTACGACAGAGCCATAGGCGTAATGGTTAAACGAATTCATCTCACTGTCGCCAAAACCTACGCCAGGTGTGTAGGAATTCCAACGCTCCCACACAGTGGTAGCGCCGGCCTTTACCTCAAAAAGCCAGGAGGGCAGGCCATCCTGCAGCAATAAATCATAGGAGACTTCCGCATTTCCGGTATCCGTCAGTACCGGAGTTATGACATTAGAGCCCAAAAATCCAACGGCAAGCGTATTCTTCCCCGCCTGTGCACGAATACTGGATGGGTCAGGACTTTCATTTTTAATATTTTCAATCAGCAGCTTCTCTGCTGCTGCCCGCATCTCTTCACTCTCATAGAAGCCAAGTTTTAACATCCACAGCAGGGAAGTCTGGGAATTGTTCTCCCACACGCCGCCTTTGCCGGCGCTGTACATAAACTGGTAATTCTTATTTCCTTCCCCTGATTTTATAACCAGGTCTCCATCCGCAAACGTCACATGGGCAGCAAGGAATGTCTGTTTGATATTTTCAAACTTCTCCTGGTACGCTGCCTGCTTCTCCTCAATGCCGAGAATACCGGCTATCTGCGCCATCAGCTGATTCATATATCCATAATAATAATCATACATCACCTCTATACTGGTTCCCTGAAACGAGAGCCAGTCTCCGTAATTTCTGGCATTATTGGGAATCCAACACTGGTGCGCGCCGCGCTCTTTTCCTGCAAGGAACTGCATATATATGTCCAGATATTCCCAGTTATCCTCCAGGAAACTAATATCTCCGGTCTGCTGGTACAGCGCCCAGGGTACGATAATCAGCACATCACTCCAACCTGCCGCCCAGTTGCCGAAAAAGGCATTGGTATCCACCATATCTGTCACGGCAGCCACATAGCCATTTTTCTTTGTGTTTTCATTAAATATTTCCTGCATATCCTGCAAAAATGCATAGGAATTGAAATTGTATACTGCCGTCTGGGCAAACGCCTGGGTATCTCCGGTCCATGACAGACGTTCATCCCTCTGGTTGCAGTCGGTAGGAGCTGTGTAATAATTGCTGAGCTGACCAAACAAAACATTATTAAAAAATTTATTGACATCCGCATTATTAGTAGTTATCTGCCCGGTCTGCTCTGAAACGGAGGAGATACCCTTTGAGGTCAGTCCATAGACGACCATGTCATCGCTGGCAGTCAGTTCCACATACTGGTAACCGAAGAAGGACATGCTGGGCTGATACGTTTCCACGCCCTCCCCATGAAAGACATACGTTGCCTGCGAACGCGCATTTCTTAAACTCTTCTGGTAAATGGAACCTTTGGGGCCGTCCGCCTGTGTGGCGCCCTTTCCAACTTCACTCCCATCATTGAGCATCTCCGCAAACCGCAGACGCGCCCTGGCGCCGCAAGGAGCCGAAAAACGGATGTTGGGCACTGCTGTCAGATTCTGTCCCATATTTACGACCATAGTCTGCCCCTTTGCCAAGGAAATTCCGTGGGCAAACATGTCTGCTCCTGCATATTCTGCAACCGGGTCAATCTCGCCGCCCTTATACTCAGACTGTGCCTTGGCCGTGCTGTATACGACTGCAGATACCGGATTCTGGTCAAATTCTCCTGTCATCCGCCCTGGAAGGCCGTTCTGCGCCCGGATTACACCTGGAAAAGATGCTGTGGACATTCTCATATTCTGTAAGTCCTCCAACTTCCTTACCATCCCCTTATCTTCGTCTTTTACAATCTCTTTCCAATCTGTCCCATTTTCCGAAACAGAGACCGTATATATTTTCGGATAATTGGCATAAATCCCGCCCAGAACAGAATCCTTGCCGCTTCTGGGGAACACGCGCAAGCTGGAAAAATTTACAGCCTCTGCAAAATCAAATTCTATGGTGACAGGTTCCTCCAATTGCATAACCGGCTCCATCTTCCCTAAAATATCAGAAGTATAGCCTGCATCGGAAGCCACGCCGTAATCTCCGTCTGTAAGGTTAGAAGCCCGCCACTGCGTACCCGCCTCAAAATTATTGCTGACCTTCGGAACCACGCCTGCTGCAACATTCTTCGCGCCGTCCCACAACTCAAGCTCCATAATCTGCAGACGGTTCTCCTTATCATTGTCGTTTGCCTCATAGACTGCCGGCCCTACCTGCGATACGCTGATTCTTACCTTCTTCGCCGTAATATTTTTGCCAAATTCTGTATCCATATGCGCCGCCTGAACTTCCGGGAACAATTCAGTATTACGCAGACTCTCTACCGTATAATCTGCTCCCGCTGCTTCTCCATTCAAATCTACATCCGTCCAGTTCTGCCCATCCTGCGAAACCTGCAGCGTGTAATTCTTAGGATAATTCGCGCACTCATTGCCAGACACGGACTTCTCACTTGTCCTTGGATACAGCTTTAAGGTCTCAAATGATTTGGCAGCGCCAAGATTAAACGTGAAACCCACGGGTTCCGCAAAATGATAGGAAGCCTGTCCGCTGCTGCCCATCATATTGGAAGTATAACCGTTGCCGCTGTTCAATCCCAGGTCGCCATCCGTCAGAAACTTCTTATTCCACTGCCCGGTCGGCTCCCAGCAATTAGAAATTTCCGGCACAAGATTTCTCACCAGATTATTCTTTTCTGCGTCCAGAAGCTCCAATTCCATAATCTGCAGCAGATTCTCCCTGGAACTCTCAATCGCCGGACCTGACTCATGTACAAGAAGGCGCACATACGTGGATGTCTGCTGCGGAAACTGATTGACAATGCAGGGGCTTGCCGGCTGTCCGCTTCCTTCCCCACTGCCCCGTGCATTGACCCAGGCGCTGTCATCATAGCCTGCCTTCGTGTAATCCCCAAGTTCTCTGGCAAAAATGGCATTGTAATCCTCTCCATAATAAACGCCGCTGGCGGTAATTCCCCCGGCAAGCGTTCCTTTCCAGTCCGCAGTATTCGTCTTTAGGACCTGGCTGCTGCCATCCGCATAATCAACCAGCAGAAGCGCCTTCACTGCCGGGCTGCTGACATCCGTATTGCCCATACCATTGTACCATCCGGTTCCGGCATTAATTGCCACCGCCGCAGATTCCGCCCCCGCCAGAAAAGACGTTACGTCATAAGTCTGATAACCGAGGCTCATATTGGCATTTCCATAACCGGGATTCATGTGGTGGTAAATCACTTTTCCCTCCTCATCCCATTCTCCTACCTGGCTGCCATTAATGTATGCCTGATATGCGCCCAACGCGGTAATATACAGCCTTGCCCTATGGTATATCCGCCCATAGCGAATTCGGAATGCATAATTTTCAAACATCTGCGTTATCTTCCGGTATTTGACCACGCCCTGGAATTCGTCAAACTGGTGTATATCCTACAGGGAAGCAGCAGCTTCAACTTCAACGGCAAGACCTGCCAGCTGCCCGCCGGAAGCCTGATAGTCGTAGGACCGGACATCGTGCAAAGCTTTTTCGCCCCTCACGATGAGGACCTCGTGCTGAATATCATCATGCGCACTTCTTCCTTTGAGAAAATGTTCCTTCCGCTGCTCATGGAGAGCAATGAACTGTCCGATTATTTCTGGCAAATGCTATATGAAAAAGATTTTTCTTCTATCTTGCTGTTTCACTGTTCCGATAACCGTGAAATCCGTCATCTTGTCCTGCAGCTATATTATGAATCACAGATAAACCATTATCACAGCCTGCTTATTATCAACAGCTATGTCCTGTTATTATTTGCACAGCTTATCCGCAATCATATCAAAGATGTGCAGAAAATTTCCGGGGCTGACAGCACCCATAACACCGCCAAAATCTTCCAATACATTACCGCAAATAAGGCAACTATTACTTTAGGCAAAGCTGCCGAACATTTCGGTCTCAGCCAGGGTTATTTGAGCCGCTACATCAAATCCCGCACAGGCTATACTCTCTCTGCGCTGGTGCAAAAACTGCGCCTGAAAGAAGCCGCCTACCTGCTAATCAATTCCAGCCTCAGCGTAGAGGAAATTGTATATCAGGTGGGCTATACCGACGTCAGCAACTTTTACCGTGTATTTAAGGAATCGTATCAGATGACGCCGGGAGAATTCCGCAGCCTCTATTGCTGATACCAGAAACCACTGAATATCTGACACACCCCTGCCTCTGTGGATAGTCAGACTCGATGGCTACCGGTTAAGTTTCCTGCGCATCTCCAGCAAAATCTTTTTCTCCATACGACTGACCTGTACCTGGCTGACTCCCATCTCCTCAGCTATCTGCGTCTGCGTTTGCTCCTTAAAATAACGAAGTTCAATCAGATGACGCTCCGTCTCTCCCAACTCCTGCAAAAGCTGCTCGAGCGCCATATGGTTCAGCAGCTTTTCGTGGCTGTCCCCCTCCTGGGGCAGACGGTCGGCAAGGCAGATTTCTTTGCCCTCCGAAGCTGAAGTATTTTTATAAATGGATTCTACCTCTCCATTTGCCTCCAATGCCATGACAATTTCTTCCCTGGGCAGCCCGGTCTCTTCCGAAAGTTCCTGCAGCGTAGGCTCCCTGCCCAATACTGCCTGCAACTTTTCCCGTGCAAGCCTCATTTTTGCCCCGCTCTCTTTCAGGCTGCGGCTCACTTTAATCATGCCGTCATCCCGCAGAAAGCGGCGAATCTCCCCCGTAATCATAGGTACGGCGTATGTGGAGAATTTCACAGAGAAAGATACATCAAATTTATCAATGGCTTTCATCAATCCAATACTGCCAATCTGGAACAAATCTTCCGGCTCATAACCCCGGTTGCTGAATCTATGGACAATGCTCCACACCAGCCCCATATTACTCTGCACCATGGCATCCCTTGCTCTGCGGTCGCCCGCCTGGGACTGCTGCAGAAGTTTTCTATGTAACGCTTCCCTTTCCTCTTCCGTCGCCGCCATCTTCAACTCATCCAAGCCACTCACCCTTCCCCTATGGCCTTGCGCATAGTGACGCAAGTTCCCTTCTGCGGCTCAGAAACAACTTTCACCACATCCATAAACGCTTCCATAAATGCAAATCCCATTCCAGACCTTTCCAGCTCCGGCTTAGTAGTGAACATGGGCGCCCGCGCCTGTGCAATGTCTGAAATTCCCTTCCCTGTATCCATGACGGAGATTTCCACCTGGTTTCCCTCAATGCTGCAATGAATCCAGATATGCCCTCCTTTCTGTTCATATCCATGGATAATACAGTTCGTCACCGCCTCGCTGACAGCCGTCTTAATATCTGCCAGCTCGTCCACCGTTGGATTCAAACCTGCCACAAATGCCCCCACCGCAACTCTTGCAAATCCCTCGTTGGAAGATGCTGCCAGAAACTCCATCTTCATCTCGTTTTTTAAATCCTCCATAGATTCCTCCTTTTCTCGCCTACTCTACTTCCATAATTTTCCTTAAACCGGATAATTGAAAAATCCTCTGTATCTGTTCGTTGAGGTGCACTGCTTTCACATACCCCCCGGAAAAACGCACATTCTTACACCGTCCAATGACGACGCCAATCCCAGAGCTGTCCATAAACCTGGTATCGGAGAAATCAAACACCAGGCTGCGCACTGGATACTTCAGAATCAGCCCATCCGCCTCCTCTTTCAGAAACTCTGCCGCATGATGATCTAATTCCGCAGGCATTCTCAAAATAAGACATCCATATTCTTTTCTGTATTTGTGATCCATAGACTTCCTTCCTTTCCATATTGAATACGTTCTTTCCTATAAAATAAAAAAGACGCCCAAAAATGACGTCTTTTGTAATGTACTTCTCTTATTAAATTTTACCTGCTTTTTATGCAGCCCAATCTCCACCGCTAAGGCTGCTGCCGGTTTAATTCATCCAAATACTGCTGAGATGCCTTAGCTCTCTGGGTTCCCGGATGAAGCTCTATCATACGCTGGTAATATTTCTTGGCATTCTCTGCATCCCCGGTCTGCCGGTAACAATGCGCCAGATGATAAATCGCATATCCATCATCGTGGTCCTCTTCCGCTTGTACAACCTTCAAGAGACCTGGAATTGCCGCCTCAAAATTTCGGTTGTTGTAGTCCTGCTCAGCCTGCTGATATACAGCGGTCATATATTGCTCGTTCACCAGTCCATTCATGTCATCATAGACAGCTTTGGCCTGTGTTCCCAACAACCCAGGGTCAACCTTATCCATACCATCCCCTGCCGCCTGTACATCCTGTTTGGAATAATCATAGCACACTTTTATCATCTGTTCATAGTTATTGATAATTTTCTGCGTATCCGCAGATTCTCCCTCCATATTCTCAATCTGGGCTTTCAAGTCCTCAATCTCCTCATTCAGCCCATTCATCTCCTGCGTCCTTGTTGTCAGCTCGTTATTTGCCTCTATCTCTGCCTTGCGCGCCTCCGAAATAGCATTCTGGCGAACCGTAGGGATAATGAGGAACCAGGTAATCAACGCCCCGATTGCCACTCCGATAATCAAATTTAAAATCGTCATAACTGGAGAAGTATCCCTCATATTCACCGGCTGGATAATTGTTTCATTGCCGCTTCGATAAGATGCCGTCTCTTCCTTCTTATTCCCGCCAGCCTTGGATACAGACGAATCTTTCTGCAGATACTGGCTTGCTTCACGCAGATAACGCAAGGTCGTAAGGTTGCTTGTATCGATTTTCGCCGCATCGGTCAATTCCCGTTTGGCGCGCTCATACTTGCCCTCCTCCATATACAGCAACGCCAGAAGCTGATGCCCCTTGACAAACCCTGGATTCATGGAGAGCACCTTTTTTAGCTGGATAATCGCTAAATCTTTACTGTCCTGGTTACAATAAATCAACGCCTGATTATATTTCTTGATGGTCTGGTTGACGGAACTCAAACGAGAACGGTTGGACTGAATCGCCTCTAAATATTGCTCCGCAGGATTATCATTCGGTTTCAGGCTGCGGCTGATTACCCACTCGCTCAGGGCGTCAACCACCTCGCCCATTTCATAATAAACAAGTCCCAGCAAATTACGGGCCTGGATATTGGCCTTATAGTACTGCAGGCTCTTTTTCAAAGATTTCACGGCGCCAGACAAATCACGCACATTTGCCTTTGCCAATCCGTCATTATAGAACGTATTCGACAGACGGATTATTCTATTATAAGTATCCATATCAATCCTCACTATCTCTCTGAACGCTTACCGCTGCTGCCTTGCTTCCTTGATAATTTCCTGCATGATATCTGTCATATCGGTAAGGTCCCTGTCATATATCGCATCCTCAACCTCTTCCACTTCCAGGCTGGGTTTAAAATTCTTCAATTCTTCTTCAAAATTAATCATTCCATACCTCCTGCAATCTGTTCCAACGCTCCAATGAGATAAAGCGAACCCGCGCAAAACAATACCTGTCCCGGTTTTTTTAAGAGCAGCGCCCGCGCGTATGCTTCTTCTATATTCTCTATCACTGCAATTTTCACTGTCTGCTGGCTCTTACCTGCCAGATTCTCAAAAACTTCTGCCAGCGTCCGGCAATCCCTTCCCCGCTCTCCCGGAACGGAAGTTATAATAATCCGCTCCCAGTTTCCACGCTGAAGCAAAAACTCTGCCGCGCATTTATAATCCTTCTCTCTGACCATGGAAAACAGCAAAATTGCCGGTTCTGCCGTAATCTGTCCTGCCGCCTCCAGAAATTTCTCAATGCCGTCTGGATTGTGCGCTCCATCAAAATAAACTTCAGGGCAAAGCTGCTGCATCCTTCCTTTCCAGCGTACCCTGGCAAATCCTTGCTGTATGGCTTGCTCGGAAATGCCTTCATTGTCCGCCAGACAACGCAGCGCCTGCAAAGCCACCGCCGCATTCGTGACCTGATAAGGTGCGCCAAACGGAATCTCAAATTTGGTAACAGTACCATCATAACCAGATTTATAAGAAAATGCAATCTTTTTTCCTGTGATTAATAAAATTTTAACTATATCTGAATAAACCGGGTAAATCGGGCAACTCTGCCTGAAAGCGCAATCCTCAATAACCCGCGCAGCTTCCGTTAAAGAAGCATCGTATACAATGGGGACCCCCGCTTTCAGAATTCCCGCTTTCTCTTTTGCAATCTCAGCAATCGTATCCCCAAGAATCTCTGTGTGCTCCAGGCTGATAGACGTGATAACCGTGAGAATCGGATGTTTTACGATGTTTGTGGCGTCCAGCCTGCCTCCAAGGCCTGTCTCCAACACAGCATACTCCACCTGGCATTTTTCAAAAATAACCATGCCCACGGCAAAGATGTATTCAAAAAAAGAAGGATGGGGCAGCCCCTGTTCTGCCATGAATTCACAGACATGTCTAACCTGCTCTGCCGCCCAGACGAAATCCTCCCGGCTGCAAGCCCTGCCATTCACTGCAAACCGTTCCTCAATATCTACCAGATGTGGGGAAGTAAAAAGACCTGTCCTTTTTCCTGCCGCCTGAAAGACACTGTCCACAAAGGCACAGACACTGCCCTTGCCATTACTCCCTGCCACATGGATGACCTTAAATTTCTCCTGGGGATTCCCCAGCCGGTAAAGAAGTTCTCTTGTATGCTCCAACTTATTCTTAGTAGTAAATCTGGGAATTTCCAGAATATCCCTCACTGTTTCCTCATAAGTCCTCATTATTTCCCGCTTTCCTCTGTACCTGTTTGCAGTGCTCATTATAATACAGCAGAGACACGAAATCCAGTCCTAAATGCAGAAATTGCCAAACTTTCGTATGACAATTTTCTACAAAAAACTGCCCATTGGATATTGCTATCCAACAGGCAGCTGCCACATTCAATTTCTTAATCTCAATATGCCTAAGATTCCAAAGCACACATAAGTATCTTATCCTGGTCACGCACAAACTCCAACTGTTTCTGCTGTTCCTTTACCAGTACGCGCAACTCGTCAATCTCCACCCTGACGCCCGGATAAACATTGCCTGTAACCCTGACAGTACCTCCTCTTGCACGTTCAATCTGGTCCTGCAGCTTCTCCAATTCTGCCTCATCACCTGCCAGCAATGCTGTATCCCTTATCTTCACCCGCAAAAGGTCTGTTCTTCTAGGGTCATTCTTCATATTCTGGAGAATCTTGAGTCCCTCCTCTATCTTGCTGAGGTTGGTCTTCTCTATCTTAATCTTATTCTGTAAAACGCTTATCCTGCGCCGTGTAGCCATATCATTGCCAATCTTTACATGGGTCCTTACTTCGCCTTCACTGCCCAGCGTATCTACTTCAATGCTC
Organism: uncultured Lachnospiraceae bacterium; assembly: GCA_910585895.1. Taxonomy (GTDB): domain Bacteria; phylum Bacillota; class Clostridia; order Lachnospirales; family Lachnospiraceae; genus Petralouisia. The sequence continues at coordinate 1,102 of CAJUHY010000043.1, read as the reverse complement.
TCAATTGCACCTACTTCACCGCCAATAATGCTTGCTTTCTTCCCATTGAGGATAATACTCTCTCCGCAAGACACCTGGCAATTCAAAAATACGTCTGCCTGAATGGAACCATTGGCATGTACTCTGGTATATTCAAAGAACTTAGCTGAGATATTGCCGTTGGCAATAATCGTAGCTCTGGATGCTCCCATAACGCCGCTTCTAAGTACAATATCTTTGCCGGCCTCAATATTAGCGCCTTCCACAATACCATCCACCGTCACAGTTCCGGTTGCTTTCACAGTCAGACCACTGCATACACTGCCATGAATAATCACATCGCCGCGGAAATCAATATTACCGACAGATAAATCTGCATCGCCATTTACTTCATATACCGGTAAAATGACAATTCTCTCACCAGTTTTCTCAATCTTACCGTCCATCATAGATGTATAAATAAGACCATCTTCTGAACGTTCAAAACCTTTGCCGCGCAAGGGGACCAAATCCCTGCCACGCTTCGCCAGAACCGGCTTGCCTTTGAGGTCCACACCATCTTTGCCCTGAACTGACTTATGGTACTCCGCGATTACCTGGCCTTCAGTAACCATCTCCACCATCTTAATACTCCAGTAGTCAACGGAACCGTCCGGCTTCATCTTCGGTTTCTTGCTGAAATTCATGTCAAATTTATATTCATAATATCCATCTACGCCGTCCTCAGGTACCTGACCTTCTGCAACAACCACTTCCTGATTATAAACCTGCTGCTCTATCATCTGTTTAATTTTATTCTCATTAATGCCATAGGTCACTCCGCTGGTCTTCAGCACGGCTAATATATAATTGAACTCATGGACTTCAAACTCCGGTCTGGGCAAAAGTAAATATGCCTTCATGTTGTCTCTACTTAATCTAACTTTGGGTTCATTTTGCGTTGAGGCTGCCATCACAGTTCCCCCCTTTGTACGGAATTTCTGTCAAAAAAAGTATTCTCCTTATATATTACCAAGATTCTCAAACTTTTTCAATATGTTTTCTTGCAAATCTGTGTTTTTCACTAACAATGCGGATAACAGGACTTGAACCTGCACGGGGTTGCCCACTAGAACCTAAATCT
>CAJUHY010000042.1:20550-23630 GCA_910585895.1 uncultured Lachnospiraceae bacterium | reverse complement strand
TTGAAAGGAGTCTTAAAATGATTTACACTAAGGAAGTCGAAAACATGTGTCCTGTAGCTAAGGGCGCAAAACATGAACCCGCTCCAATCCCGGAAGAAGGCAAATGGGTTCATTCTAAGAAAATTGAAGATATTTCCGGTTTTACACACGGCGTAGGCTGGTGTGCACCGCAGCAGGGTGCCTGCAAGCTTTCCTTGAATGTAAAAAATGGTGTAATTGAGGAAGCTTTGGTTGAGACTATCGGCTGTTCCGGTATGACCCATTCTGCAGCTATGGCAGCAGAGATTCTGCAGGGCAAGACGATTCTGGAAGCATTGAATACAGACCTTGTATGCGATGCAATTAACACAGCGATGAGAGAGCTGTTCCTGCAGATTGTTTATGGCCGTACACAGAGTGCATTCTCTGATGACGGACTGGCAGTAGGCGCAGGTCTGGAAGACTTAGGAAAAGGGCTTCGTTCTCAGGTTGGAACTATGTATGCAACCAAAGAAAAGGGTGTTCGTTACCTGGAAATGGCAGAAGGCTATGTAACTGGCATCGCCTTAGATGCAGATAACGAAGTAATCGGTTATCAGTTCGTAAGTCTTGGCAAAATGACTGACTTCATCAAAAAAGGCGATGATCCGAATACTGCTTGGGAGAAAGCAAAAGGACAGTATGGCCGTGTAGCAGATGCTGCTAAGATTATCGACCCAAGAGAAGAGTAAGGAAAGGAGAACGAATACAATGGCTTTATTTGAATCATATGAAAGAAGGATTGACCAAATCAATTCTGTATTAAATAGTTATGGAATCAGCTCTGTTGAAGAAGCTGAGAAGATTACCAAAGATGCTGGACTTGACGTATATGAGCAAGTTAAAAAGATTCAGCCTATCTGCTTTGAAAACGCTTGCTGGGCTTACACTGTAGGCGCTGCAATTGCTATCAAAAAAGGCGCTAAGAGGGCAGCAGATGCAGCGGCAGCTATTGGAGAGGGCCTTCAGGCATTCTGTATTCCAGGTTCTGTTGCAGACCACAGAAAAGTTGGTATTGGACATGGGAATCTCGGCAAAATGTTATTAGAAGAAGAGACAGAGTGCTTCTGTTTCCTGGCTGGACATGAGTCTTTTGCAGCGGCAGAAGGTGCAATTGGTATTGCCGAGAAAGCAAATAAGGTACGTCAGAAACCTCTGCGCGTTATTTTAAACGGACTTGGCAAAGATGCAGCACAGATTATCTCCAGAATTAACGGATTTACTTTCGTTGAGACAGAATATGACTACAAGGAAGCAAAATTGAACGTGGAATATGAGAAAGCATACTCTGACGGACTGCGTGCAACTGTTAAATGTTACGGTGCAGACGATGTCCAGGAGGGCGTTGCTATCATGCATCATGAGAATGTTGGCGTTTCTATTACTGGTAACTCCACCAATCCTACACGTTTCCAGCATCCGGTAGCAGGTACATACAAGAAAGAATGTAACGAGCAGGGCAAGCATTACTTTTCTGTTGCCTCCGGCGGCGGCACAGGACGTACGCTTCATCCGGACAATATGGCAGCAGGACCGGCTTCCTATGGTATGACAGATACAATGGGACGTATGCATTCCGATGCACAGTTCGCAGGTTCTTCTTCTGTTCCGGCTCATGTAGAGATGATGGGTCTTATCGGAATGGGCAATAATCCAATGGTAGGAGCTACTGTGGCAGTGGCAGTTTCCGTTGAGGAAGCAGCGAAGGCTGGGAAGTTCTAAGAATACCTTTAAAAAGCAATAATTTGAGGACTTTTAGAGAAATCTAAGAGTCCTCATTGCATTCTTGAGCCTGATTGCTGTATTATTTTGAATAAAAATATAGAGAGGGAAAATTATGTTTAGTGAAATCAATGTACAAAAAGACCAAGACGACTTTGAAGATAGGATAATGCAAATTTATAACAAGTATGAACATGCAGATATTGATAAGGAGTATACAGAATTATGGAATGGTTTTGTTGATTTAATCCGATATATACAAAATCAGGATTCCTTATCTAATATGTCACCTATGCAGATGATTCAATTAATGAAAGACATAGGTTTCACTAATTATGAAATTAAAGAATTATTTTTAGCACAGATGAAAGAGAATTAATTAAGATGGCAATATGTACTATTTCAGATTTTTTGAAGGAAATTCTTAAATTTAAATCTATAATTCCCAGCGAAAATATCTATTATCGTGGGCAGAATAATGGAATCGGGCAAGGATGGGAATTATTACCGTCATTTTACAGGGATAAAAGGAAATATTCTGATGTTCCATTTTATAAAGATAAGTCAGAGGAACTGAATGTTATATACAAGTTTGTAGAAAAAAGCTATGATTATTTTAAGGATGTAGAATTTGCTAATTTAATCAGTGTGATAAATATTTTGCAGCATTACGGTTTTCCGACCAGAGCCTTGGATGTTACAAAAAACCCGTTGGTAGCCTTGTATTTTGCTTTAGAAAAAGTAGTGCAGGGAGATGGAAATTGTCCTGTGATATATCTGATATATGCAGAGAAATCAAATGCAGCCTTTCTGATTAACAATGATATAAACACGTTCTACAGGGAAAAAAATGATGAGAAAAAGGGATTGGGTTCGGCGGTATTAATAAATGGCTGCAACTTATCGGAACGGATTCGAAGCCAAAAAGGAGATTTTATCTTTTTTTATGAAGAAGTTGAGATAGACAAAGTCCCGGAGTTTTCCGTTAAAGAAATTCCGATAAACGTTAATAATGTTAAAAGTCTGAAAGAAGAGTTAGATATAATTGGCATAAGTGAATCTACTATCTATCCATCGTTGGTTGCCGAGGCAAAAAAGTTAAGAGGAAATTTGATAGGTGGTTATGAAACGAATAAACATTTCAAGGAAACGGTTAGGAGTGTAGGCAATACAATGGTGAAAAAAACGCCAAATACTTCAGATATGGTAAAACGTGTTTTGGAAGATAAGAAAGATGAAATACCAAGAAAATATTTGGAGAATAAAAAGATGTTTGCAGGACTTAGATTAAAAGAGCGGTAAGCTGTTTATAAAATTGTTAAAAGGAAGGGGGATAGCAT
>CAJUHY010000042.1:0-20540 GCA_910585895.1 uncultured Lachnospiraceae bacterium | reverse complement strand
GTTTGATATTGAAGGAGAAGTAAGAGAATACCAAAGCAGTACGGTGACTCTTGAAAAAGAGCGCAGATGCGGAAATTAAGGCGTTATACGAAGATTTGTCGGATTATATATTAAGTTTAGGTGACGATATCAGTGAGACGCATCTCAAATTATATGCTGCTTTTAGAAAAATAAGAAATGTAATTACAGTCATTTGTTATAAGAAGAAACTGGTTATCAATTTGCCGCTTGATGTCCAGAAGGTGATATTTGAGGAGGGGTTTCGCGAGATGTTACCAATATCGGCCATTGGGGCTGTGGTGCGGTGGAATTGCAGCTAAAAAGTAAGGCTGATTTGGAAAAAGCTAAATTGTTGATTAACCGTGCATATAATGAGAACTGATTATATAGTTAAATTAAAATAAATCCTATTCAAACAGCATAAGATTAATTCACAACAGAAAGGAATGATAGAACATGAAAGTATTGATGATTAACGGCAGCCCTCATGCCAACGGCAACACTTTTATAGCGTTGCAGGAGATGGAGAAAGTTTTTGCCAAAGAAGGAGTAGAGACAGAAATTGTCCATGTGGGCAATCAGGATATCAGGGGGTGTATTGCCTGTTACTCCTGTTATGAAAAGGGCAGATGTGTATTTGACGATATCGTGAATGAAACTGCGCCCAAGTTTGAAGAATGCGATGGTCTTGTCATCGCCAGTCCGGTTTATTATGCTTCGGCAAACGCTACTCTGATTGCATTTCTTGACAGGTTGTTTTACAGTACGCATTTTGACAAGCGCATGAAGGTGGGAGCCAGTGTTGTGGCTGCAAGGAGAGGAGGTCTTTCTGCTACTTTCGATGAATTGAATAAATATTTTACAATTACTGGAATGCCGCTGGCATCGAGCCAATATTGGAACAGTATCCACGGCAAAACGCCGGGGGAGGCGTCCCAGGATGCGGAGGGGCTGCAGACCATGCGCACACTGGCAGCAAATATGGCATTTCTCATGAAGAGCATTGCACTTGGAAAAGAGGCGTTCGGTTTGCCGGAACAGGAAGCAAAGACACCAACGAACTTTATCCGTTAAAATGGTTACCATTTCCAGAAATCGTCCGATATAAGAATTAGAAGGTACATATTGAAGATAATTTTATTTCAAGGAGGAAATGAAAATGAATACTAACGGAATAGCGGAGAATTATGTATCGCAGATTATAGCGAGTGATAAGACAACACCTGTTGCAAAGGTGAGCAAGAAATATGGAAAGCAGATTGGCGAGCCGCAGCTGAGCGAGAAAGCAGAGAAATATTATGAGAAGCTGAAGAAGAAGTATGGAAACATGGACTTTATTCTTGTCAGTGCTGATCAGAAAGAGCAGGCGGAGGCAAATGCTGCCAAGTATGGAAGCAATAAGAGCCTGATTGTCCTGATTGATGAAGATAAGATAGAGAAGATGGCTGAGGATGAATCCTACCGCAAGAAGTATGAGGGCATTTTGGATAAGGCAACAGGTCAGTTTGCACAGATGAAAGAGAGCCTTGGCAGCAATGCAGACAGCGTGAAAGCATTTGGCATGAAGTTTGACGATTACGGTAATGCTTCGTTCTTTGCAGTAGTAGATAAGTCGCTGGCGGCGCAGAAAGACCGTATTCAGCAAAGACATGACCAGAAAGTTGCAGACAAGAAAGCGGCTGAGAAGAAAGCAGCGAAGAAAGAGCAGCAGGAGAAGATTTTAGAGAAACAGAAACGACCTGAAGATTTGGTGACAGTAGAAGCTTCCTCTTGGGATGAACTGCTGCAGAAGATTAATGAAACTGTAGCAATGGGACGCAGTGATATGGTACAGACACAGGCGGAGACATATGTAGGCCAGCAGTTTGACTATACGATATAAATGCGAAGGAAGATGGTTTTTCAGCTATACAAATGAATTTTAATTTATATGGGGTGTCAAAGGCTGCTGTTATATCAGAACTGTTTTTTGACACCCCCTTTTAGTTTTGCTAGATATTATTTTCCGGCATGGCATCCTTCAGATTTCTTGTTTTGTAGCATGTCAATCTCCACTGGACTCGGTTTTGTATAAGCGCATTGAGGAAGGAAATTGTAGACATCCAGATAGGAATCCAGTTCTGCACTGTCCTGGGGAGGTCTGGGGACAACCCCGGTACAATCTGTGGCGGAGCTGGCTTTTAAATAGTCGTAACTGTCACTGAAATCAGGCACCGGATGGGTGTCTTTTTTTGTATTCTCATTGCTCATAAGATACCTCTTTTCTTAAATTTTGTGTAAGATTATTATATGAAATCTGGCTATTTGGAAAATATTGTGCCAAGATACGGTGTGTATCAATTTATGCATCCTGTATTATCTGTGATTTTATAAAATATATACAACGCCACAACTTGTTTTCTATGTGTAAAATAGTTTTTTCTTGTAAAAGTCTTTTAGTAGGAGTACAATCATAACATATGTTTAAAACTGCAGAAAAAAATTTTCCAGTTTTTGAATGGAGGAAAACATGAAAATATCAGAATTGTTAAAACAAAAAGAAGTAACAATAAGTTGTGAATTGTTCCCCCCCAAGAAGGGGTCCGGGCTGGCAAAGGCACATGAGGTTGTACAGGAAGTAGCGAAGATGAAGCCTGCATATATCAGTGTGACTTATGGAGCTACTGGCGGCATCAGCGAACATACGGTAGATATTGCCAATGAGGTGCAGAATGTCAACGGAGTGACCGCGCTGGCACATCTGACCTGTGCATCTTCCGGTAGAGACAAGATTCGGGAAGTGCTTGGGCAGTTAAAAGAAAAGAAAATCGAAAATATCCTTGCTTTGCGGGGGGATATTCCTGAAAATGCCGATTTTCCGCTGCCAAATCAGTACCATCATGCCAGTGAATTGATAGAAGAGATTAAATCATTTGGGGATTTTTGTATCGGCGGTGCCTGTTATCCGGAAGGACATCCCGAAGCAGTGTCTATTGAGCAGGATATTGACAATCTCAAACGGAAGGTAGAGGCAGGCTGTGAATTTCTTACAACCCAGATGTTTTTTGATAATGATATCCTTTACAATTTCTTATACCGGGCGTTGAAAAAAAATGTGGAAGTGCCGGTGATTGCAGGAATTATGCCCATTACAAATGCCAGTCAAATGGAGCGGATTGGCTCTCTGTCAGGGGGGAGTATTTTGCCCAGGCGTTTTCGGGCTATGGTAGAGCGGTTCGCGGATAACCCGGCGGCTCTGAAACAGGCGGGCATCGCTTATGCCACGGACCAGATTATAGATTTAATTGCGAATGGCGTTACCCATGTGCACATTTATACGATGAATAAGCCCGATGTGGCGGGTGCGATTTTCAGCAATCTATCAGAAATCTATCATGCGCAATGACATAAGTTTACCAGGCCAATAGGTGTGCCGGGTGGAAAGACAGGTATTATGAGAGCTGACAGGAAAGAAACTTTACGGTATCTGGGATATCGTGGACAGGAAATAAAGACGCAGATTTTGCAGATGATTGAGGAGGCGGCAACAGAACTTGAGCGCAGCAGTACGCCCAAAAGCATATATCGGGAATACGAATGTGAAGTTACGTCAGATAAGATAAAATTGGGAGAGTTTGAGATTCACAGTAAAAATCTTGCCGTGAACTTAAAGGGCTGTGAGCGGGCAGTGCTTTTAGCGGCAACGATTGGGCGGGCGGCGGATTATATGATTAAAAAGTATTCTATTTCCAATATGGCAAAAGCAACAGTCGTGCAGGCGGCAGGAGCAGCATGTATTGAGAGTTATGTGGACGAGGTAGAAGAGGCAATTCGTAAAGACGCAGCAAAACGCGGCCTGTATCTACGTCCAAGATTCAGTCCGGGTTACGGTGATTTTGCTTTGGATTACCAGAGGAATATTTTTCAGATTCTGGAATGCAACAAGCGAATTGGCGTTACGCTTACGGAAGGAAATCTGATGATGCCTTCGAAATCAGTGACGGCGATTATCGGTCTCACTACGAAAGAGAGGGAATCCTGTCAGATGGAAACATGCAGCTTATGTGATAAGACAGACTGTGAGTTCCGCGCTCATAATACTGCAGCGGAAGGAGAAAAGGATGAGTTTTAGAGACGAGTTGGGAAAGAAACTGTTATTTTTTGACGGAGCCATGGGAACCATGCTCCAGGAGCGGGGCTTGCAGTCCGGGGAATTGCCGGAAATCTGGAATGTGACCAAAGAGGATGTGATTTGTGATATTCACAGGCAGTATCTTAAGGCAGGCTGTGATATCGTAAAAGCCAATACCTTTGGCGTAAATCCCTTTAAAATGAAAGCGACAGAGTATACGTGTGAGGAATTGACCCAAAAAGGCATAGAGATAGCGAAACGTGCGATTCAGGAATCTGGGAGAAAGGCATATGCAGCGCTGGATATCGGCTCTTTAGGGAAGTTGCTGGAGCCTCTGGGGGATTTGCCTTTTGAGGAGGCTTACGAAGCGTTTAAACCTATGTGTATAGCCGGCGAGCAGGCGGGGGCGGACCTTTGTCTGATTGAGACGATGAACGATACCTATGAGATTAAGGCGGCGGTTCTGGCAGCCAAAGAACATACAAACCTGCCGATTGTGGTGACCATGGTGTTTGACGAAGACGGCAAACTTCTGACCGGTGCGGATATGGAAGCGGCGGTTGCCATGTTAGAGGGGCTTCAGGTAGACGCTCTGGGATTGAATTGCGGATTCGGACCAGATATAATGCGCAAGTTTCTGCCCAGGCTTCGTGAAGTATGCTCTTTGCCGATTGTCTTAAATCCCAACGCCGGGTTGCCCGTGGTAGTGGATGGCAAGACATCTTTCCATGTGGGACCAGAAGAATTTTCTACTATAATGAAAGAGATTGCCATAGAAGGAGTTTCGATGATGGGCGGCTGCTGCGGCACTACACCAGCGCATATTCAGGCATTGGTGGAGGGCTGCCGTGATATTCCGGCGATGGCACTGACGGATAAGCAGCGTTCCGTTGTCTCCTCCTATACCCATGCCGTGCTATTGGATGAGCGGCCGAAAATTATCGGTGAACGCATTAATCCCACCGGGAAATCGCGGTTTAAACAGGCGCTTCGAGAGAACGACTTGGAATATATTTATAAGGAAGCGCTGGCGCAGCAGGACAGGGGAGCGCATATTCTGGACGTAAATGTGGGGCTTCCGGAGATTGACGAAGTGCAGATGATGCGCGATGTTGTGACTGGGCTGCAGGGGATTACAGATCTGCCGCTGCAGATTGACACCTCAGACCCGGTGGCGATGGAAACGGCTATGCGCCTGTACAACGGCAAGCCCTTGCTGAATTCCGTCAATGGCAAACAGGAATCCATGGATGCCGTATTTCCGCTGGCAGCGAAATACGGCGGTATGATTGTATGCCTGACATTGGATGAAAATGGAATACCAGACACGGCGAAAGGACGGATTGAAATTGCCGAGAAAATAATTGCTGAGGCAGCCAAATATGGGATTGGCAAGAAAGATTTGCTTATAGATACGTTGACTATGACAATCAGTACTGGACAGGAAAATGCGGACATTACCCTGGAGGCGCTGCATTATGTGCGTCATGTGCTGGGTGTGCATACGACGTTGGGCGTGTCCAATATTTCTTTCGGATTGCCGCAGCGCGAACGTGTTAACACAGCATTTTTCACGATTGCATTGTCCAAAGGCCTCAGCGCCGGGATTATCAATCCGGGTAGTGAGGCGATGATGGCGGCATATCATGCTTACTGTGCGTTAAACGGCAGTGATGGCCAGTGTGCGGATTATATTGCGCTTTATTCCGGACAGGAAGCACAGAAGCAGACTTTGGCAGCCAAGACAGAGGAAATCAGCCTCTTCGATGCTGTAGTGCGGGGACTTGCGGAAAGCGCCTATCAGGCGGCGAAAAAAGAACTTGAAACGAAAAAGCCTCTTGAGGTTATAGACGGGGATTTGATTCCTGCACTGGACAAGGTGGGGCAGGGGTTTGAGAAAAAGACGGTCTTTTTGCCGCAGCTATTGATGAGCGCAGATGCAGCAAAAGCTGGCTTTGATGCCATTAAAGAGCGCCTGCAGTCACAGGGGACTGTTTCTTCCTCTAAGGGGACGATTGTAATTGCCACGGTCAAAGGGGATATTCATGATATTGGTAAAAATATTGTCAAAGTCCTGCTGGAAAATTACGGTTTTAATGTGATTGATTTAGGGAAAGATGTCCCGCCAGAACAGGTGGTGGAAACTGCTCGTGAACATCAGGTGAAGCTGGTGGGCCTAAGCGCCTTGATGACGACAACCGTGGCAAATATGGAAGAGACCATTAAATTACTGAAACAGGAACTGCCGATGTGCAAGGTGATGGTAGGCGGTGCGGTGCTGACTCAGACATATGCTGATATGATTGGCGCAGATTTCTATTCCAAGGATGCCATGGGCTCTGTGCGCTATGCCAATGAACTGTTTCAAGGATAATGGCAAACGGTTTGTTTGCGGATAACCGTGGGCGGTTCGCTGCTTGCTGACAATAGAACTCTCCAGACCTTTTTGAATATATTATAGTAGCTGTTTTTAACTTCATGATGAGAAGTTTCGGGCAGCGGTATCTATAAATTTCAGAGAGGAGATGGAGAGTTTTGCATATTAATTGGATTGTTTTCGGTGTTGTTTTAGCAGCGCTTTTGCTGATAGTCCTTCTATGCTGCCTCAGAGTGCAGCATCATAGACGTGCTAAATGCCGTGTCAGGCGGCGCAGCGATGAAGAGAAACTTTGTGATATCAACCAGGCATTAGAGCCGTTTGGTTTTGCCTATGATTTGCGCAGGGATATCGTTTATTCGTTGAAAAATGCCTGGCAGAGGCAGTTTGGCTATGGCAAACTGTATGATGAGATGGCTCCGGTTATGAATATGATAATACACAGTGAGCCCATTTATTTTGAATATGGTGGCAGAAGATGGATGATTGAACTATGGAAAGGTCAGTATGGCATCACCACCGGCGCGGAGGTGGGGATTTACGTGGAGAAAGAGCGGGAAGAAGAGAAAGACCCGGAGGATGTGTTTTACCAGTGTGTCTCCGAGGAGGATGAGCTTCCTATCTCTATGATTTTATACAAAAATGGCAAGCGTATCTTCCATCGTGACCGGCGTCATTGGTGGCTTACCGGTTTTTCGCTGGGGCAATTTTCCTGGCCTGGGGAACTGATGTTGGAAGTGTCCCTGACGTTTCCTGATTTTGCCATGATGGAAGCATTCTTGGAAGGCTGCTATTATGCCGGCTATCAGCCTGAGGATTTCCGTGTATGGTACAAGCGGGTTAGTTTTCGGCTGTATCAGCCGAAGACGAAACAGCTATCGAAATACGGCAGGATTTTTGGCAGGTGGATTCAGTGGCAGAATCGCCATAACTGCAAAATATATCAGCGTGTAACGAGAGATTTCACGAGAACAGTTGACAAACTGGACTATCTCATGCAGGCGTACCCAAGGATTTTCCGCATAATTATGAAAACAGGGAGAATTGCCTGGGGGAAAAAGAGACATGAATCTTACCGAAAAAAGATTAAACAGGGCTTATGAGAATGCCCTCTGCGTCCCGATAAACCGGGGAAGCCGGATTGTGTTGATGAGCGACTGCCACCGCGGCATCGGCAACTGGGGCGATAATTTTCAGCCAAACCAGAACTTGTTTTTTGCAGCCCTGCAGTACTATAACCGCCGGAATTTTACGTATATTGAGCTGGGGGATGGGGATGAATTATGGGAAAACCGAAGTCTGCAGGAAATAGTGCGTACCCACGATAACCAGTTTGGGATTATGAGTGAATTCTACAGAAGAGGGCGTCTGTATATGCTCTATGGAAATCATGACCGCAAGAAAGCCTGTGGAAAGTATTTTAAATCCCACTGCCATGAGTATTACTGCGAGACGGAAAAACAGATGAAACAGCTTTTTCCGGACATGAAAGTGCATGAAGCAATCCGGCTGCAGGAATCCTGCAGCGGGGTGGAACTCTTTCTGGTGCATGGGCATCAAGGGGACTTGTGGAATGATGTTCTATGGAAAGTCACACGGTTTCTTGTGCGTTATCTCTGGCGGCCGCTGGAACTGGCAGGCTGCAATGACCCTACCAGCGCGGCAAAAAACTATCAGAAGAAAGAAAAGACGGAGCGGAAGCTGTCAGCGTGGGCAGATGGGCGCCGAAAGATTTTGGTTGCCGGCCATACCCACCGTCCTTCCTTTCCGCGGCCGGGAGAGGGGCATTATTTTAATGACGGAAGTTGTGTGCATCCTCGCTGCATCACTGCTTTGGAGGTGGAGTGCGGTGAGATATCGCTGGTCAGATGGAGTGTGAATGTGCGGGATGACAATATGCTTTATATTGGGCGGGAGCTGCTGGAGGGACCCAGGAGGCTGGAGGATTATGTGTAGTGGCGCTAATTCCTGCGGGCAATCAACGGTATAGTACTTGACCAAACAGCCGCGCCAGAGAGGTAATTGACTGATAGTCAGGATATTGATGTCGGCTTTTTATCCAAAATATGCGCCCCTTTCTGCTTTACAGCAGAATAGGGGCGTATAGAATCACAGTAACCAGAAGAGAATGTCCATCCGGGCTCTCAGCAGAAATTTTCCCCTTGTGTGCAGCGGTTACGGCACGTGCAATGGACAAACCAATGCCATATCCGCCGGTCTCGGAATTGCGGGAACTGTCGGCGCGGTAAAAGCGGTCAAAAAGGTGGGGAATGCTTTCTGGAGAAATCTGCCTGGCTGTATTATAAACCATAAACCGGATATTTTTTCCCCGCTTGTCCAGGGTAACTTCTATGGAACCCTGCGGTGGGGAATATTTTATGGCATTATCCAGCAGAATGGAAAAAAGCCGGCAAATAGAAGACTCATCGCCATGGTAAGTCAGGGAAGGGGCAATAGATGCGCAAAAATGTTTTCCCTGGGCATCTGCAAGTACCTGAAAAGAATCTGTCGTCTCCACAGCCAAATCGGAGATGCAGAAATCGGTATGCTGCAGATGTTTTTCGGCTTCCTCCATTCTTGACAGGTAAATTAAACTGTTCGTCAGTTCTGTAAGCCGTGAAGTCTGCCTGCCGATGCTCTGGCTCCATTCATTTTCCCCAAATTCCATTTCCAGAATCTCACGGTTGGTATCGATGATGGTCAGAGGGGTTTTAATCTCATGCCCGGCATCGGTGATGAACTGCCGTTGTTTTTCGTAGCTTTCTGAGACTGGTTTCATCACCAGTCTGGAGAAGAAGAGTACGAGCAGGAATACCGAGAAAAGACCCAGCAGTGATACGATTATGCTGTTTAAAAGGAAAGCGAAAAAGGTAGAGAGGCTGCGACCGCAATCCACAAATATAATCGTACTGCCCATGGAAGTTTCCGTTCTTAGATATCGGTAAGAGGACAAGAAACCAGAAGTTCTGTGCATATTCCAGACCTTAACAGCATATTCACAGGCTGTCTCATTGTCGATGGCAGCAATCCTTTTGATATTTGTGGATTTAACCGTGCCATTTTCTGTCAGCAGCACAGAAAAGTAGCGCGTCTCATATGGCATTTCCGGCGACATATCCATCGCATGTGATTTCGGTTCCCGGGGGATGGGGGGAGTATCCTGCTGTTTTTCGTCTGTAATTTTGGGGGGATGGGGGTTTTGCGTCTTCTGTTCCGCTTCTTTGGGAAACGAATGATTTTTGGGGAATTCCCCATTGTTTTCCGCGAGGATATGCAAAATATGCTCTGCATCCTGCACTAATCGATGGTAATTTATCGTGTTGATACTTCCTATGATGACTGTCAGTACCGAAATCATGGAAAGCATGGAAATCAGGATGAATTTTTTCTGCAGTTTTCCAATCATATAAGTTCCTCCAGGAAATAGCCGGCATTTCTTGCTGCCTTAATCTGTACGGTGGCGTCGAGTGCGGTCAGTTTTTTGCGGAGATAGGAGATGTAGACCCAGACAACATTGATTTCCACTTCGCTGTCATATCCCCAAATTCGTTCTAACAGCCGTGCACTGGGAATTAATTGTCCGGGATTGCCCATCATCGTTTCCAATATCTGAAATTCCTTGTTGGCAAGGCGGAAGCTGCCGCTGGGGGAGGAGAGCGTATAAGAAGCAAGGTCGAGTGTAAGGTTGCCCATATGCAGACAAGAATTGACAGCTCCGGTATTTTCCCTGGTCATGGCACGTATCCGTGCCAGCAATTCTTTGGCGGCAAACGGTTTGGTGAGATAATCATTGGCTCCGGCATCCAATCCTTCTACTTTGTCGTCAATCTCTGATTTTGCTGTCAGGAGCAGTACCGGAATGGGATTTTTCAGTCGACGTATTTCCCTGAGGACAGAGAGGCCGTCTAGTTTGGGCATCATAATGTCAAGAATTGCCCCATCGTAATTATTGCTGTTTAAATATGCCAATGCCTCTTCGCCGTCATAAACTGCATCCACGGAGTAATTGCTGCGCTCCAAGATGGTGGTGAGGGCGCGGGAGAGGTCTTTTTCATCTTCTGCCAGTAATAGCCGCATTTGTTTTCCTCCGCTTGTTTTGCGTATTTTCTGTATATTATAACGCTGCTGCAAAAAATTACAAGCCTCTTGCCAATTTCCTTATTGGATGATAATATGGTGGATAAATGCAAAAGAGATATGGGGGTTTACATATGAGAGATGAATTTGATTTGAAAGAGACTTTTCTCTATTATATCCGTCATTTTCGGGACAGTATATTTGTTTTTTTTAAGTGGCTGACATTTTCGTTGCTGTCAGGCATCGTTATTGGCAGCGCCGGGCTCTTATTCCATTACTGCATGACTTGGGCAAACGATACCCGCACGGCAAATCCTGTGCTGATTTTGCTGCTGCCGCTTGCCGGGCTGTTGATTGTGGGCGCTTACCATCTGCTGCATGATGAGAAGGATACTGGCACAAACCTGGTTCTTGCCGCCATCCATTCCGGGGATAATATTCCGCTGAAAATGGCTCCGTTGATTTTTATCTCCACGGTGATGACCCATCTGTTTGGCGGGTCCGCAGGCCGGGAGGGCGCGGCGCTGCAGTTTGGCGGAAGTATCGGCAACTCTCTGGGACGGCTGTTTAAATTTGATGACAAGGACCAGCATATCATGATTATGTGCGGCATGAGCGCAGCATTTTCCGTGCTGTTTGGTACGCCGATGGCGGCGGCTATCTTTTCTATGGAAGTAGTCAGCGTTGGTATCATGCATTATGCGGCGTTGGTTCCTTGTGTCGTTTCTGCCCTGATATCAAGAGAGATTGCTGAATATTTCGGGGTGATGCCGGAGCAGTTTATTCTGAGAGGTTTGCCGGAGTTTACCTTGGCGACAGGAGGCCGCATTGCTATCCTTGCGATGTTTTGCGCTGGTGTCAGCATCGTGTTCTGCATCATGCTTCATTATGGAGAAAAACTATACAAGAAATATTTCCCAGACCCTTATCTTCGGATATTTACAGGAGGTACGTTTATTGTAATCATGACGCTGCTTGTGAAATGTCAGGATTATAATGGCGCCGGAATGGCTGTCATTGAGCGGTGTTTTGAAAATGAATACGTTCCCTGGGCATTTCTGCTGAAAATGTTGTTTACGGCGGTAACATTGGGCTGTGGCTTTAAGGGCGGCGAGATTGTCCCCTCCTTTGTGGTCGGGGGGAGCTTTGGCTGCCTGTTCGGGAACATGATTGGCTTTGCGCCCTCGCTTTGCACGGCGGCAGGCATGGGGGCGGTGTTCTGCGGTGTTACCAACTGCCCGATAACTTCCCTGTTGATATGTTTTGAGATGTTTGGCTTTGAGGGAATGCCTTATTTCCTGCTGTCTATTGCCTTAAGCTATATGCTGTCGGGGTATTATGGGCTGTACCGCAGCCAGAAAATAGTATATTCCAAGTATAAGACGGAATTTATCAACCGTAAGACGCACTAGAGCAGAATAGTGAAGAAAGATTTGGCAGGATGTGATTTTTCTCTTGCAAGACAGGTAGTACGATGTTAAAATGTTAACAAAGAAAAAAGAGCGAGGTAGATACGATGTATGCAGATGAAAATGTAATCAGAATCAAACATGATGTACTTTATGAAGTGGCAAAGCTGGCATTTGAGGGGCAGTTAGAATCTGGAAGAGACCATATTGCGATGGAGTTGATTCCGGGTCCCAATCCTCAATTCCGCTGCTGTATTTACAAAGAGAGAGAAATCATTCGTCAGAGAGTGCGCCTTGCTGAGGGTAAAGCGCCAGGTGTAGAGGATGACGGCAATGTTATACAGGTTATCAGTTCTGCCTGTGAGGACTGTCCGATTTCCAGTTACACAGTTACTGAGAACTGCCAGAACTGTATTGGTAAGGCATGTATTAACGCTTGTAATTTTGGAGCAATCCGCATGGGGCGCCACCGTTCCCATATTGATGCTTCCAAGTGTAAGGAATGCGGAAAATGTGCGGATGCCTGTCCGTATAATGCAATTGCGCATTTGAAGAGACCCTGTAAATACAGCTGTCCGGTGGATGCCATTACATATGATGAGCATGGAATTTCCATTATTGACAAAGAAAAATGTATTCGCTGCGGCAAATGTATCCATAGCTGTCCGTTTGGGGCGATTGGTTCTAAGACATACATAGTTAATGTCATAGAGGCCTTGAAATCAGGCAAGAAAGTTTATGCTATGGCAGCGCCGGCAACGGAGGGACAGTTTGGCAGGGATATTACGATGGCAAGCTGGAAGAATGCCATGAAAGAGTTAGGCTTTGATGATTTTTATGATGTAGGTCTTGGCGGTGACATGACAGCAGCCTATGAAGCAGAAGAGTGGGCAGAAGCGTATAAGGAAGGTAAGAAGAAAGTAACTTCCTGCTGTCCGGCATTTGTCAATATGGTGCGCCTGCATTATCCGCAGCTGGCAGAATGTGTATCTACCACTGTTTCGCCGATGTGCGCGGTATCTCGTCTGATTAAAGCGAAAGAACCGGATGCTGTGACCGTGTTTGTTGGACCCTGCCTTGCTAAGAAATCGGAAGTCGTAGACCAGAAGATTCCGGGCAATGCAGATTATGTATTGACCTATAGTGAACTTCGTGCCATCATGCGTGCCAAAGGCATTGCCTTGCAGCCATGCGGTAATGATGACCAGATTTCATCTACTTATGGTAAGCGTTTTGCTAACTCCGGCGGTGTTACGGAGGCTGTTCTGCAGAGCTTGAAAGAGACTGGAGAGGAAATCGATGCCAAGGTATGCAGAGCAAATGGCGCGGCAGAGTGTAAGAAAGCGCTTCTTCTTCTTAGAGCAGCGAAGCTTCCGGAAGATTTTGTGGAAGGTATGATTTGCGATGGCGGCTGTGTCGGCGGACCAAGTGCATTCAAGGACCAGATGAAGTTTAAGAAAGACAGGGATGAGCTGATTCAGCAGGCAGATAACCGTGAAATTCATGAGAATCTTGAGGAATATGATATGGATAGCTTTTCCATGCATCGGGAATAGGAGTAAATTTTATTATATATTATTTAAGAAAGAGCTGTCGGCGTATGCCGGCAGCTTGTTTCGTATAGAGAGCGCAAAAAAGAAGCCTTGACAAAAAGAAAAAACTATATTATTGTATTATGTGAATAGTACAGCACAAAGAGAGGACATTACTATGAAAGAATTGTTAAAAGTGCAGAATTTGCGCAAAACTTTTAAGATTTCTGCCAAGCAGCAGAAGATTGAAAAGACAAAGGAACGTATCAAAGTGGCAGTCGACGATTTAAGTTTTACTGCCTATGAGGGTGAAGTGTTTGGATTGTTGGGACCGAATGGTGCGGGCAAGACCACGACACTGCGTATGATGTCTGCGCTGGTGAAGCCGGATAAAGGGGATGTGTTGGTAGATGGAGCCAGTGTAGTGAAAAACCCGGAGGAAGTCCGTAAAAAGATTGGGTTTCTCACCAGTGAACTGAAACTGGAAGAATTTTTTACGCCGAATTATCTGTTTAACTTTTTCTCAGAACTGCATGGTGTGGATAAGGCACAGGCTGCGGCAAGGAAGCAGAGCCTGTTTGACAAATTTGGCATTACCAAGTTTGCTGAAGTGAAGGTTGGGGACCTCTCTACCGGAATGAAACAGAAGATTTCTTTGGTGATTTCTATTGTGCATGACCCGGACATCATCATTTTTGATGAGCCGACTAACGGGTTGGATGTTCTGACAGCGAAGGTTGTCACGGATTTTCTGCTGGAATTGAAAGAGCAGGGTAAGACGATTGTAGTGTCTACACATATTTTCAGTTTGATAGAGAAAATATGTGACAGGGTAGGCATTGTGATAGACGGCAAGATGTCAGTCTGCGATACTCTGGAAAATCTTACCTCAGAGAAACCATTGGAAGAAAAGTTTTTCGATATTTTTGCAGAAAGAGCAGGTGGCTTAAATGAAAAATAGTATTATGACAATCATAAAGAAAGAATTTGCCCGGTTCTTTACCGACCGGAGAATGGTATTGACTACTGTGATTATGCCAGGTTTGATGATTTATCTCTTATATTCGTTTATGGGCAGCGGGCTTGCTTCCCAGTTTGAGACGGCAGAGGATTTTCGGGCAGAAGTCTGTGTGGTAAACCTCCCGCAGAGTATGCAGGAGCTGGCAAAGAGCGGCGCTCCCCTGGAGTTTAAAGAAGTTGCGGAGAATGAGACTGAGCAGTTGTTGGAAGATTTGGAGACGCAGGAAGCAGTCTTCGATTTGCTGGCAGTATTCCCAGAAGACTTTGAAGCCCAGGTAGCAGCGTATGACGTGGCGGTGTCTGGGCAGGCGCCGGCAGTGAAGATTTATTATAACTCAACGGATACGGATTCCCAGACTTCTTATACTATGATGACGGAGGCTCTTGATGCGTATGAATCTGCGCTTGCCAATAAGTTTGACATCAATCCGGGTGAAGAAGTTTATGATATGGCAACCGAAGAGGATATGTCTGCGCAGATATTCTCCATGATGGTGCCCATGCTGATGATGGTATTTTTGTTCAGCGGCTGCATGGCGGTAGCGCCGGAATCCATAGCCGGGGAGAAAGAGCGCGGAACAATTGCCACGCTCCTTGTCACTCCGATGAAGCGCAGCCATCTGGCGATAGGCAAGATTGTCAGCCTGAGCGTGATTGCTATTTTAAGCGGCTTTTCCAGCTTTCTGGGAATGATGCTTTCCCTGCCTAAGATGATGGGCACGGACGAGGGGGTAAATGCCAGCGTATACAAGATGTCAGATTACATATTGACCCTTCTGGTTGTGCTGTCAACAGTTTTGGTTATTATTACGGTGGTATCCATTATTTCAGCATTTGCCAGAAATGTAAAAGAGGCCACCGGCTGGGTGACGCCGGTAATGATTATCTCCATGCTTTTAGGTGTGACCTCCATGGTGCCAAGTCTTTGTAAGACGGAACCTGTATGGTTTGTTATCCCCCTGTACAACAGTGTGCAGAGCATGAATGGAATTTTTTCTATGGATGTGAATGTGGTAAATATTGCCGTGACTGTGGCAGCCAATATCTGCTATGCAGGAATCGGTGTTTTCGTGCTTGCTAAGATGTTTGACAATGAAAAGGTGATGTTCTCGAAGTAGGGTGTGCAGATCTGGACTACGGAAATCAATTTTCAGAATAGCCTTTCATCTGTCAATATATCTCTGTTCTGCCGTACGCTGCATATACCCACACGAACGGGACAACGCTTTGGCAAACTAACTGCTAACTGCAACCACACCTCTCAGGAAAACCTTCGTGCTGGGTTTCCATAAGCAGTGGATTTTGCCTTCGCTAAATACGTCCCTGAATTGTTCGTTTTGGGTATATGCAGTCCCGACAGTATGCAGATAGTTTGATAAATCATTAAGGCTATTCTGAAAATTGATTTCCGTGAACCAGGATTCTTTTTCTTGTCAAATCCAGATGGGTGGTATATAATAGGCAACAGGTTAAAATGCAAGAGATATCTGAGACAGGAAAAGGAGAAATGTCATGAGTAAAGTACGAACAAGATATGCACCAAGCCCAACCGGAAAGATGCATGTAGGAAATTTGCGTTCTGCATTATATGAATTTTTAATTGCCAAACATGCAGGCGGTGATTTTATGCTGAGGATAGAGGATACTGACCAGGAGCGTTTCGTGGAAGGCGCTACGGATATCATTTACCGTACGCTTGAGAGTGCAGGGCTTAAGCATGATGAAGGTCCTGACAAAGATGGAGGTTTTGGACCCTATATCCAGAGCGAGCGCATGAAGAGCGGGATTTATATGGAATATGCCAAAAAGCTGGTAGAACGCGGCGAGGCGTATTACTGTTTTTGCAATAAGGAGCGTTTGGATTCCCTGAAAACAGAGATTGTGGAAGGGAAGGAAATTATGATGTATGATAAACACTGCCTTTCCCTGTCGAAGGAGGAGGTGGAGGCAAACCTGGCTTCAGGCAAGCCTTTTGTTATCCGGCAGAATATCCCTAACGAGGGTACAACAACATTTCATGATGAGTTGTATGGTGATATCAGCGTGGAAAATGCAGAGTTGGATGATATGGTATTGATTAAATCCGACGGTTATCCCACTTATAATTTTGCTAACGTGGTTGATGACCACACGATGAATATTACCCATGTGGTGAGAGGTAATGAATATCTGTCCTCAGCGCCCAAGTACCAGCGGCTCTATGATGCATTTGGCTGGGAGTCGCCGGTTTACATCCATCTGCCGTTAATTACAGATGAGAATCATAAGAAATTGTCAAAGCGCAGCGGGCACGCTTCTTTTGAAGATTTGGTTGCGCAGGGATTTCTGACGGATGCAGTTGTAAACTATATTGCACTTTTGGGCTGGAGCCCGGAGGATAATCGGGAAATTTTCACGTTGGACGAATTGATTGAGGAGTTTGATTATCATCGGATCAGTAAGTCCCCGGCAGTTTTTGATATCGTGAAGCTGAAATGGATGAACGGTGAATATTTAAAAGCCATGGATTTTGATAAGTTTTATGAGATGGCAGAGCCGTATCTGAGGGAAAGCCTCACCAAAGATTTCGACCTTAAAAAGATAGCGGCTATGGTTAAGACCAGGATTGAGATTTTCCCGGATATAGCGGAACATGTTGATTTCTTTGAGGCTGTGCCGGAGTATGATGTTTCCATGTACGCCCATAAGAAAATGAAAACTACTCCTGAGACCTCGCTGGAGGTGTTGCAGGAACTGATTCCTGTCTTAGAGACCCAGGAAGATTATTCCAATGACGGATTGTATGAGACGCTCTGTAAATATGTGGCGGATAAGGGCTGTAAAAATGGCTATGTAATGTGGCCTGTGCGTACCGCAGTTTCCGGAAAGCAGATGACGCCAGGTGGCGCTACGGAGATTATGGAAGTGCTGGGCAAAGAGGAATCGTTGTCAAGAATTCGGGCGGCAGTTGCTAAATTGGAATCATGTAAGGAATCTTCTCTATGAGTTTTAATCCATCTCAGACAGAGGCTATCGGACATACAACCGGACCCATGCTGGTATTGGCGGGTCCGGGATCCGGTAAGACCACTGTACTTGCCTGATAGCAAATTGCACAAAAAATTAACACCAGATATTGAGGTATTATTACAATATCTGGTGTTTTTTTGTCCAATGCGCCTAATTGAAAAGTGTTTGGTGATGTTTTATAATGATTCATATACACAAAAAATCACACAAACACACAAATAAACTTCACAAAAAGGGCTTTTGTGGAAAACTACACAAGAAGGGAGAGGGCAATATGGCAAGAGCTAAAAATGGTGAGGGCAGTTGCAAATTTATGAAAGATGGCTATTGGCATTTTAATAAGCAGTTGGATATTTTGGATGAAAATACAGGAAAAAATGTGAGAATCCACACCACAGGAAAAACAGAGGAAGAAGCAAGGAAAAAGGGAAAAGAAAAGGAAAAAGAGAAGAGAAAGGCAATCCTGCTTGATGTAGAAGGTAAATGGACAGGCAAGGAAACATTAGAAACTCTCATAGATGAATACATGCTCTATAAACTGAAAGACAGCACAATCAGAGATAAATGGACTGAAAGCACATACCAAAGTAATGCGGATATGGCAAAAGCAACTATTTATAAACATAGAATTGCAAAGCTGCAAATTCATATGCTGAAATTAAGCACTTTTAAAGAATTTTATAGCTGGTTAGATTCAGTGACATTCACACAGTATGGAGAAGAAAAAATAGGATATAGCTACAATTATAAAAAGAAGATAAGGTTTCTTCTTGGCCAGACATTAGAATATTTGGTGAAAAAAGGCTACCCTAATTTAAGATATAATTATGCTTGGAAAGCTGATGTTTCAAAACCAAATCAGGATGCCATAGATGAAGATACCTATGGTTTTACAGAGCAGGATGAAGAAGTGCTGGCAGATGAAGATATTCCTAAATTCGAGAAAGCAATGGAGCATAACCAGTATAAGGCAGCGCCAGCATTTGTGCTTATGTTGTCGACAGGAATCAGAAGTGAGGAATTATTCGCTTTGCAGATTGGAAAAGATTATGACATTTCAGAGGATGAAAAGAGTGGAGTTTTGTATATCTATAAAGCAGTTGGACAAAGGTATAAGAATCCTGAAAATCATTCCCTTGGCAAAGAGAAATATCTAAAGAGGACTAAGAATGGAGAACACAGGCTTTGCCTATTAGATGAACTTTCGATTAAGGCAATCAGGAGAATGGAACAAAATGCAAAATACCATTGCAGGAATAATGTCCATAATTTATTATTTCCTACAGAAAAAACAGGAAATTATTATGACAGAGATACTTTTGCAGGAAGCTTCAAAAGGCTGTGTAACCAGTATGATATTCATAGAGAGCCAGGCTGGGGGCCTCATGTGTGCAGGCATACCTTCATAACATATAATACTTTGCGGTTTGACCAAATGAGAAATCCATTACTTGTTGCAAAAGCTGTGGCAGCACAGGCAGGCCATAAAGATTTAGACATGACTTTAAATACATATACCCACTTGACAGCAGACAGGTTGAAAGATTCAGGTATTATTAATCCTATAAGTCATTTGAAGGAATTAGGCAATGAATTTCAAGAGGAGTAAGGGAGCTTTTAGGATAACTCTTGGAAGGGTAACTGAATTTGTAAAAGGACACAAGAATTATTTATATAAAAAGGGAGACAGTAAGAGATACCTGTTCTCTTTTTATTTATAATAAATATCTCATTTTAAAGTTAGAAAATGAACAAAAAGTGAGGTGTGAAAGATGTTAGAGGTGATAGGAAAATTTCAGACAAATAATATGCAGCTTATGAGAATTGAGGAATATCCATTCCAGACAGAAGAAAATTTCATTGTGATGGACAACTTAGAAAATGGGGAATTAAGCATTTATGAACATATAAAGGGTCCATTGAACATTCAGCAATTATTAACAGGGTTTAGAACACCTGACAATGTTGCTTTGGTGGCAAAAATCACTATAAATGAGTTGTGGAAGGAGAATGCAATATTTATACATAAAATATCATGTGAACATGGTTTTG
Source organism: uncultured Lachnospiraceae bacterium (assembly GCA_910585895.1). Lineage (GTDB taxonomy): Bacteria > Bacillota > Clostridia > Lachnospirales > Lachnospiraceae > Petralouisia. The sequence continues at coordinate 953 of CAJUHY010000042.1, read as the reverse complement.
AATATCTTGCAGAGCCTATGTTGTATCAGGTGTTGGACTACATAGAATTTTATTATGAATATCAGGCAGTGGGAATTTCAGACAGGGAATATCATTCATGGCTTCCCTATGCAGGAAAAGCACTGGATAATTTCAAGAGGGAAAACAGGGTTTATGTATTTTATAAAAATTGAAATGTAGCAAGTGAAATGAAAGCAGAGGATTTCCTCTGCTTTTCCCTTTCCATCTTCTCTATCTTCTTCTATGTCTTACTGTGTGCTTCTTCTCTTTTGAAAGGGAGTTCTTTCTAAAAATTTCCAATAATTCTTCTTTTCCTACTTTCATGTTATAGGTTTTTTGAAGGTTAGAGTTTCTTACTTTTTTGCCTTCTTGATTTATAAATGTAATGTATTTATGAGTGTCCTTCCAGACAACAGAATATCCTTTCTGTTCCATAGATTTGATAAAATCATCCTTTGATAAAGATTCTTCCATTGAGTTAAAAACAGTAATGGCAGTCTCTTGAACAAAAGATTTTACTTTTCCTTCTTGTGCTTTTTTAAGGAACTGGTATTTGTTCATGTTATCTGCCACAAGCCCTTTTCTCTCTTGTCCATCAAAGGACTTCTTTTTTCCCAATTCACAAACTGAAAGTCCATGCTTTAAACATAGCTTATTGTTAAGTTTTTTCATATCTTCTAAGTCTTTCTTTGACATTGAGAATTTATGTCCATCTGCAAAGCTAACTGAATTAACAACAAAATGAGTATGTATATGTTGTTTGTCAACATGGGTGGCATACACTACTTCAAAATCTGAAAACAGGGGGCAGGAATTTACAAATTCTCCTGCAAGATTATGTGCCTGTTGTGAAGTGAGTTCTTCCTCTGGGGAAAAAGATTGGACAAAATGCTTATATGTTCTTCCCCCTGTTTTTCCATATAATTCCTTTGTCATATTCATTTCTGTAACTG
>CAJUHY010000041.1 GCA_910585895.1 uncultured Lachnospiraceae bacterium | reverse complement strand
CAATAAGGGCTTATAGCCCTAGAGCAAACCACCCGTTTGACGGGTGGTCATGATTTTTAATCTTATAGGAAAGACCTTGTTACGCTTTGTTCTTGATATTATAATGTCTTCTGAAAAGCCGCTACAGCCGCCGCATACACAGTCTGGAACGGGACTTTGCATTGCCGCGCCGCTGCCGCAACATCCTCGTACTCCGGCTTGCATTTGGTGATGCCGTAGCCAGTGCTGATTTTAATTGTGATTTCTCCGTAAACAGTGGAAATCTTGCGGAACTGAGCATCCAATGTTCTGCGGTAGCAGGGCTGGATGCGGATACCGCGGGTTGCGGTGTGTGTTAAAATCAGACGGCTGAAACGGCTCTCTTCGGAAACGTTGCAAAGGACAGTCAGCAGTATGCCGGGACGGTCTTTTTTCATATTAATAGGAGTAGTATACACGTCTAAGGCTCCAGCATCCCGAAGAAGCTTGGTCGCATAAGAGATAGTTTCCGGCGTCATATCATCAAGATTACAGGAAAGTTCCAGAATCTGGTCCAGACTATGAAACTGTTCGGTATAGTAATCGGGGCGGGTTTCGCCTTCGTGCGTTGTTTTGACAGTCCCAGAAGCAGGCGCACCCGGAAGCTGTCTGGGTGAAGGAACGGGGAGAATGCTCAGGTTGCCCCAGAATGCACGCAGACAGTTGGCTGTGGCAAAATCTTTGGAGCCCATGCCATATCCTGTCCGTTCTATGGACATGGGCGGCATGGTTGTAAATTGGCTGGCAAAATGCTTAAGCAGTGCAGCTCCTGTAGGTGTGCATAATTCCCCTTCTGTGCTTCCGCTGTAAATCGGGATATCTTTGAGGATTTCGGCAGTCGCCGGGGCAGGTACCGGAAGTATGCCATGGGCACAGCGTACGCTACCGCTTCCCACATGGACGGGGGAGGCGATAATCTGCTCTGGATTTAGTAATTCCATTAACTGGCAGCAGCCTACAACATCCATCAATGCGTCCATGGTACCAACCTCGTGGAAATGGATTTGGGAGATATCCGTGTGGTGCGCAGCGCTTTCCGCATTGCCAATCAGAGTGTACACTGCCTTGGCATGTTCTTTTACTGAAAGGGAAATGGGCAACTTGTCAATCTGTTCCAGCATTTGCGGGTAGCTGGCGTGAAGATGGCTGTGAACGTGTTCCTGCAGACATTCTTCTGAAACAGGCTCATGTTCTTCTGTTCCGAGAATCACGACATTCATTTTCGTGCCCCAGATTCCGCATTTCTCAGAAGAGACTGCACTCAACATTATTTGTTTGGGAAAAAGGCTGTTCATGGAGTTCAGGAAAGCATTTTTCTCCGAATCTGATAAAAGTTCATAGAGAGCGCCCATCAGCATATCCCCGGAAGCGCCCATGTTACATTCAAGGAATAGAGTTTTCATGTTCATTACCTCCTATGTGATTAATCATGCTGGCAAGGTAGCCAGCGCCAAAACCGTTATCAATATTCACCACGCTGACGCCGCTGGCACAGGAATTCAGCATGGAAAGCAAAGCAGAAAGTCCCTGAAAATTAGCGCCGTAGCCGATACTGGTGGGAACCGCGATGACCGGGCAGTCTGCCAGTCCGCCGATAACGCTGGCAAGCGCTCCCTCCATACCGGCAACAGCGACAATGGCAGTTGCTTTGGAAATCAAGTCCATATGTGAGAGGAGGCGGTGGATTCCAGCGACCCCCACGTCATACAATCGTGCTACCTGATTACCCAGAACCTCAGCGGTCAATGCCGCTTCCTCAGCCACCGGGATATCGCTGGTGCCCCCGGTAGCGACAACAATTGTGCCGCTGGCAGTAATCTGTTCCCTGCGGTTGACAATCCCTATATGGGAAAGTCTGTCATAAGTAAGGGTAAAACGTTCTGACAGATAAGCGGCATCTTCCTGTGAAAGCCGTGTTATCAGAATGTTTTCGGAATGATGGGAGAGCATGGAGTGGATGATTCCCTCCATCTGCTCTGCAGTTTTGGACGCGCCGTAAATCACTTCCGGCGTGCCTTGACGAATACGTCTGTGATAATCAATCTTGGCATATCCGAGGTCTTCAAAAGGGCTGATTTTCAATTGTTCGTAGGCGGTATGGATGTCCAAATCGCCATTCTGTACCTGCTGCAGGACAGATAATATATGCTGTGATTCCATCATAACCTCTTTTCTGCAAAAAAATGCATAATTCATATGAATAATTATAGGATTTTCCCACAGAATAGTCAAGAAAGCAAATTTAGCAAATACGATAAGATGCTTTAAAATACCAGGAGAAAAATAGAAAATTTTACTAGAAAAGTTAAAGAAACAGCTGAGAATCAAGGAAATGAATAGCCTGTTATGAAGAAAAAATGTTTAAATTATGGAAAATAACCGTCAGATTTTCGTTTTTTCGGCAAAATACAGAAAGCATGGATATTTGACAAATTATGAAAAAGGTGGCATAATTTTCAAAACTCAGATGAAAATGCAAGGTAGAAAGGATGAGGAATATGAACGAGAGAATTATTAAATTAGCAGATGCAGATGAGGTATGTGATTTTGTAAGTGCTGCTGGTAAATGTGATTTTGATGTTGACGTTTCCTACCAGCGCATGGTCATTGATGCTAAGTCCATTTTAGGAGTAATGGGACTTGGAGTGGAAAAGGAACTTACAGTAAAGTATGGCGGCAAAGATCTGAGTTTTGAAAATGTATTGAGTAAGTATACTGTGGCTTAATAGAAATACAATTATGCCACAACCATGGAAAGAAGATTGACATTCAAGGATAGACAGGAAGAGAAAAAAGATGCATAATTTAGTTATGCATCTTTTTTCTGGTTTTACAGTTTTTTTAGGATAGTTTTCGTACAGGACAGGAGACTTACATGGAACAGATAAAAATTTCCGTACGCAATCTGGTGGAATTTATTTTGCGTTCCGGTGATATTGACAACCGCCACGGTCGGGCAGCACAGAAGGAGGCAATGCAGGAGGGGAGCCGAATCCATCGGAAGATCCAAAGGCGGATGGGGGCGGATTACCAGCCGGAAGTGTCCTTGAAGATAGAACTGGAGCGGAATCAGTATGTGCTGATTTTAGAGGGCAGGGCGGACGGCATCATTGTCCGTGATGGGCAGACAATAATCGATGAAATTAAAGGCATTTATCAGAATGTGAATCTTTTGGAAGCTCCTGTTTTGGTGCATTTGGCGCAGGCGAAATGTTATGCTTATATTGTGGCGCTTCAACAGGGACTTGCGGAAATTTCCGTACAGATGACCTACTGTAATCTGGATACGGAGGAAATCAAAAGATTTCAGGAACATTATACGTTTGAGGAAATCAGCGAGTGGTTCTTAACGGTAGTGTCAGCCTACGATAAATGGGCGGAATTCCAGTACCGGGCGAGGCAGGAAAGGAATCTTTCAATTGAGAAGTTGGAATTTCCCTTTCCCTACCGTGAAGGGCAAAAGGGGTTGGCTGCCGGGGTATACCGCACCATCAGCCGGGGAAAGAACCTGTTTATCCAGGCGCCTACGGGGACGGGCAAGACAATTACGACGGTATTTCCGGCGGTTAAAGCGGTAGGACAGGGGTTGGCGGATAAGATTTTTTACCTGACAGCGCGCACGATTACGCGGACTGTGGCAAAGGAGGCCTTTGATTTACTGCGTACGCAGGGATATCGGGGACGTGTCCTCACAATCACGGCCAAGGAGAAGCTCTGTCTCTGTGAGGAGATGGACTGCAATCCCATACATTGCCCTTATGCCAAAGGGCATTATGACCGGGTAAATGAGGCGGTTTTTGATTTGCTGATGCAGGAATGCGATGTAACCAGGGAGATATTGCTTATACAGGCTGAGAAGTTCCAGGTATGCCCCTTTGAAATGTGTCTGGATACATCCTTGTGGGTGGATGATATTATCTGCGATTATAATTATGTGTTTGACCCTAATGTCTACCTCAGACGCTTTTTTGCAGAGGGCGTGAAGGGGGATTATCTTTTTCTTGTGGATGAGGCGCACAATCTGGTGGAGCGCGGACGTGAGATGTACAGTGCCGTGCTTTACAAAGAGGATTTTCTTGAAAACAAAAAAATTCTCAAAAATTACAGCAAAAAATGCAGCGCCTCTTTGGAACGCTGCAACAGGCATTTGCTGAAAATGAAACGTGACTGCGATGGTTACCGTGTGCTTGGCGGTATCGAGGATTTGATTTTTGCCTTGCTGCAGCTTGGCTTTGCCATGGAAGAGTTTTTCCAGAAAGAAATCAATATTCCAGAGAAAAAAGAAGTGCAGGAATTTTACCTGAATGTACGCCATTTTTTAAATATGTATGAGTTGGTGGATGAGAATTATGTGATTTATACGGAACACGAGCCGGATGGGCGGTTTAAGCTGAAACTGTACTGCGTGAATCCGGCAGTGAATCTGCAGTCATGTATTGATAAGGGGAGGTCTACCATATTTTTTTCGGCCACGCTTCTGCCCATCCAGTATTATAAAAAATTACTGAGTACCTGTGCGGACAATTATGCCGTGTATGCGCAGAGTGTTTTTGCGAACGACCAGAAGCTCCTTGTGGTGGCAAAGGACGTAAGCAGCAAATATACGAGGAGGAACCAACAGGAATTTGAAAAAATTGCTTCCTATATTTATGAAGCGGCAATGGCAAAGAACGGCAATTACATTGCCTTTTTTCCATCTTACAGGATGATGGAGGAGGTCTTTGCCTGTTTTGTGCAGCGGGAGGGAATTTTTGAAGAACTGGAATGTATCTGTCAGCAGAGCGGCATGAGCGAACTGCAGCGCGAAGAGTTTCTCAGTAATTTCACATCGCCCAGGGAAAAGACATTGGTTGGTTTCTGCGTGATGGGCGGTATTTTTGCGGAAGGGATTGATTTGAAACATGAGGCGTTGATTGGCGTTATCGTTGTGGGTACGGGGCTGCCTCAAATCAGCAATGAGCGGGAGATTTTAAAGGATTTCTATGACAGGCAGGAGCGGGCAGGGTTTGCCTATGCTTTCCGCTATCCGGGGATGAACAAGGTACTGCAGGCTGCGGGGCGGGTCATCCGCACCAGTGAGGACCGTGGAGTTATCCTGCTTTTGGATGAACGTTTCCTGCAGCAGGAGTATCAGGCACTATTTCCCAGGGAATGGGAGGGCTTTCAGACCGTGGTGCTTGCACAGGTGAGGGAAGTTGTGGAGGGATTCTGGAAGGGCTGATAATGTCTGTTTCATCCGTGATAGTAAAAATATTATAACTATTCGTATTTTCTGAATCAACCGGCGGAAGTTTCATGCCGGTTGATTTTATATCGTAAAGTATCCTTCTAATCCATTGTGCGGTGACTTAGTTTCGGGTATACTTTTCCTATGTCAGAGGAGTGAAATAAATGGAGAATACAGGGGAAACCTAATATTCAAAGGAGGTGCCAAAATCAGATGTCTCACATAAATATTGCAGAAAATATAGTGCGCCTGAGGCATGATAAGAGGATTACGCAGGAGCAGCTTGCCCAATTTATCGGCGTCACGAAAGCGGCGGTCTCTAAATGGGAGACGGGGCAGAGTATGCCGGATATCGTGATTCTGCCCATGCTTGCTGCTTTTTTTGACATCACAGTGGATGAGCTGATTGGATATATCCCACAGATGTCTAAGGAACAGATACAAAAATGGTATCAGGAGTTTGCGCAGAAGTTTGCTGACGGTCCCTTTGAACAGGTTATGGCAGAGACGCAGTCTTATGTGAAGAAATATTATTCCTGTTACCCGTTCCTGTTCCAGGTCTGTGTCTTGTGGCTCAACCATGTGATGCTGGCAGAGGGCAGACAGCGGCAGTTTGAAGTATTTCTGTCCATCTCTGAATTGTGTGAGCATATCAAAGAAAATTGCCGGGATGTGAAGATTTCAGATGATGTGGTTGTCCTGCAGGCAATGGCGCATCTGCAGCTTGGCCGCACAGATGAGGTTGTGGAAGCATTGGAGGAAATATCAAGACCGAACAGGTTGCTGGGACAGAGCGGAATTGTACTTATGCAGGCATACAAGATGGCAGGAGAGGTTCATAAGGCGGAGAGCTTTATGCAGATTACAATGTACCAGGCTTTATATTCCCTGGTGGGAACAGCTAAGGAATACATTAGTATGCATATGGAGGAGTTGGCTGCCTGTGAACCGACCATAGACCGTATCGGACAGGTGGAAAAAACATATCATCTTGGTAAGTTAAATCCTAACTTAATTGCCGGGTTTGAATATCAGGCAGCCATGTGCTATGCATGGCATGAAGAAAAGGAAAAGGCGCTTGTTCATGCGGACAGCTATGTTTGCTGCCTCAGGGAATTGTTTTCAGCTGGCATCCTATTTCTGCATGGAGATGAGTATTTTAACAAGATTGAGGAATGGTTTACGCAGACAGAGGGCGGAGTTGACGCGCCGAGAGACAGACAGCTGGTGTTAGAGGAGGTGAAAAAATCTTTTGACAATCCGGTGTTCGCTTTGTTAGAGGGAGAGCATAAATTTGGGCAGATTAAAGACGAACTGGCCCGACTGCAATAAGGTTATAGATTATGAGAAAGGAAGAGGTTAGATTATGAATATGACTATGGAGATAACAGAGATACTGCCATTTTTGATACCGCTGGTGATTGTAGAATTTGCGCTTTTGGGATATACGCTGTGGCATATCCTCACACACGAGAATTATAAGTATGGAAATAGAACGGTGTGGATTGTGGTGGTGATTATCGGTATGAATTTTGTCGGTCCGATTCTGTATTTTATTTTGGGGAAGGAGGAAGAATAGATGGATATTTTAGAAATTTCCCATGTCAGCAAATCATTTGGGAGCAACAAAGTCATTGATGATTTGAGTTTTTCTGTGCCGGAGCATTCTGTATTTGGATTTATCGGTAAAAATGGCGCAGGCAAGACTACCACCATGAAAATGGTGCTGGGTCTGTTGAAAGCAGATGAAGGGGAAATATTTGTTAATGGAGAGAAGGTCTCCTTTGGGCAGAATCATACGAACCGTTTTATCGGTTATCTGCCGGATGTGCCAGAGTTTTATGGCTTTATGACGCCGATGGAATATTTGATGATGTGCGGCGAGATAACAGGGATGCCAGGAAAGCAGGTGAAGGAAAAGTCAGCAGAGCTGCTTCAATTGGTGGGGCTTGCCGAGGCGAAAAAGCGTATCCGCGGTTTTTCACGCGGAATGAAACAGCGGATGGGAATTGCGCAGGCATTGTTAAACAGCCCCAGGCTGCTTATCTGCGATGAGCCGACGTCTGCGCTTGACCCGATTGGCAGGAAGGAGATTCTTGACATCCTGCATTCGGTGAAAAAGCATACGACAGTAATCTTTTCGACCCATATTCTTTCCGATGTGGAACGTATCTGCGACCGCATTGCCTTTCTCCATGAGGGCAGCAGCGTCAGGAGCAGAACTCTGGAAGAAATTAGGGGAATTCGCAGAGGCGATGGTATTGTAGTGGAATTTCTGAAACAGGAGGAAGCTTCACATTTTCTGGAGCTGTATGGAGACGGTGCACAGGGTGAGGGGACAATGGTTACAGTTTATGACAGAGCAGGAAATGCCATGGACAGGATTATGGAAGTATTGTTATACAATCATATATCTGTTCAGCGTATAGAGCGGTTAGAGCCGACATTGGAGGATTTATTTTTGGAGGTGGCAGCAAAATGAGACAGTTGATAGCTTTTACGAAAAAAGAATTTTTGGAGCAGTGCCGTACAGGGAAACTCCTGTTGTTTGTGATAATTTTTGCTTTGTTTGGCATTATGAATCCGGCAATCGCCAAGCTGACGCCCTGGATGATGGATATGATGTCGGAACAGTTTGCCGAAAGCGGTATGCAGATTATGGCGGTGGAGGTTGATGCTTTGACTTCCTGGGCACAGTTTTACAAAAATATGCCGATGGCGCTGATTATACTTCTGATATTGTTCTGTGGGATTTTCACAACAGAATATCACAAAGGAACACTTATCAATGTCGTAACAAAAGGGATGAAACGATGGAAGATTTTTATTGCAAAATTAGGTGTGATGGTAATTGTCTGGACGCTGGGATTTTTGATGAGTTACGGTATCACATATGCTTACAATGCATATTTTTGGGATAACAGTGTGGCGCACAATATAGCTGCTGCTGCCGGCTGTTTTTATCTTCTTGGATTATGGCTGATTTCTGTTCTTGGCATGGCTTCTGTATTTTGTAATTCTGCTGGTTCAGTTATGCTCGTGGTGGGAGCTGCTTTTGCTGTCTCCTATCTGCTGAGTTTATTTCCGGCAGTCAAAGAGTATATGCCCTCGTATCTTCTGCAGTCAACAGGCTTGCTGGCAGGCCTCAGTGAGGGCGCGGATTTTTTATGGGCGGCAGCAGTTACAGCGATGTTGATTGTATCAGGGTGTATGATTTCTGTAACAATGTTCAATAAGAAAAATTTGTAACAGTTTGGTTTCCCCAGCGTATGTTGTTATATATTGAAAATATGTAGGAACAAAGGATAAAAAATGCGCCCGGATAGTTCTATCCGGGCGCGAAGAGCGACTACAACGCATTCTTTTAAAGTTATTATGGTGCAGTCGGTCCAGGGAATTTGTCGGTGCCGAACATGTATTTCATCAAACGGTCAGCATCCTCCGGATCATAAGCTACAAGTTCCAGCTCTTTAATCATAGACTCATCACTGAAAAGATTTGTGATGGTAATATATTTTGTGAGCTGGGATTTCAGATTCAGGCGGTCGCCCTGTGAGGAGACCAGCTCTACGGTGCCTTTGCACTGGTCTACTACCTTAAAAAATTCTTCGGTGTCTTTTACATTAAAAAGTTTCATGTTTCAAGTCTCCTTTCTATAAAAAAGTTAAATGTATGGTCAGTGGATGCTGTCTGTATGGTCAAAACAGCTTCCAACCAGTACCCTGATGGTTGTGCTGCTTCTGTGAGGATTACTGTGCCTCAGGAAGAAGCTTTAGGAATTCCTGAGTGGCTGGAGAGAGAGGCAAATCAGGATTGATGGCAGCCGCCATCTGTCGTTTGGGTATCGTCTCTTTTATTGGTAAGATACACAATTCATCATCCGCGGACAGGCAGTAGTCGGGGACGAAAGCAATGCCCAAACCGATTCTTGCAAGATCCATGAGGAAATCATTGCTGCTCAGTTCCACTTCGGGAATCAACTCCAGCTGATGCTGCAGGAACAGGCTGTGCAGGAAGTCACTGGTCGTACTTTTGCGGTCTAACAGTAAAATGGGATAATTATTCAAGTCCGCCAGTGAAAATTCTTCCTGCTGCAAATCCAAACAAGCGGGATTTGCAATAAATACATCCTGAAAGTGGGCGACTATTTTCTGTACATATGCCTGATTCATGCGGAAGTTGGGATAGTTGGTAATAATCAAATCCACAGTTCCCTTTGCCAATAACTCCACGCATCTTGGAGAAGTTGCGTTCGTTACCTTGATAGGTACCTCGGGGAACTGTTCATGGAATTGCTTCAGGTAGGGGACTAAAAAGTAGCGGCAGATTGTGTCGCTTGCCCCGATATGAAGCTGTCCCAGCCCCAGCACATTGCTGTCTAACAGTCGTGTCTCTCCTTTTTGCAGCAAGTTGATAGCAGGTTCCACATGCATGAGCAGTGTCTGCCCGGCAGGACTCAGCTGCACTTTTTTCGTGCTGCGAATAAACAAAGGCTGCCCCAGTTTGCGCTCCAGCGTTTTGATGGACTGGCTGACAGCAGACTGGGATATAAATAACTTCTTGGAAGCCTCTGAAAAACTCAAGGTAGAAGCTACCTGGTAGAAGACCTTATACAATTCAAAGTTGATATCCATGTATGCCTCCGATCTTCCATATAAATGCTTGAATTATAGCCAACATCTATTTATAATTGTATTGCCAGCCTGATTATAATTATAAGGAGAGATTATAATTATGTCAATGGAATGAGCGAGAGTTTCTGCATTTTGTAAATATAAGGTCGCAGGAAGGGTATGGTCTGGCAATAATTGGATATTATTCACAAAAAAATGCTTGAAAATGTATGAAAAGAAAAAGTTTTTTGTATAATATGACTATCAATTAGCAGTCATAAAGAAAATTTGAGCAGAAGAAAGGAGAAGATGGATTCGGATGACAAAGTGGAAGGAACCGTTGATTAAGGATAATGTTTTTATTGCGCAGGGAGCTGTTGTCTGCGGCAATGTTACGCTGCATGAGGAGGTAAGCGTCTGGTTTCATGCGGTAATCCGTGCCGAAGAAGGAGAAATCTCAGTCGGCAGGGGCAGCAATGTGCAGGATGGCTGTGTGGTGCATGTAGATAAAGGGGGAGCTGTCGCTATCGGGGAGGGTGTTACGATTGGTCATAATGCGGTAATCCATGGCTGTACAGTAGGAGATAATTCACTGATTGGCATGGGCGCGGTTATTATGAATGATGCTGTTGTCGGCAAAAACTGCATTGTTGCAGCCGGCGCTCTGGTTACGGAGCGCACAGTGATTCCTGACAATTCCCTGGTGATGGGCAGTCCAGCCAAGGTAAAGCGTGCAATTGCCCCGCAGGAAATTGAAAGCAACCGCTGTAACGCTGAACATTATATAAAGGAAGCTGCTTTTTATGCAGGAAAGAAATAGCGGTCAATCATCTTGTAATAATGGAAAATCAGGCTATCCTATGCTATAATGGGTTCATCGAAGAATTCTTGTGAGAGGTAGCTGTGAAAAATATACTGATTATTGATGACGATATGTATATTGGAAATATGCTTGAGGAAATCCTTATAAAAGAGGGGTATGGTGTTTTTCGTGCTTATTCAGGGACAGAAGCATTGCTGGTATTATCTGATATTACGCCGGACCTTGTGCTGCTGGATTTGATGCTGCCGGGGCTTGAGGGTGACAAGGTACTGTTGCAGATTAAAGGAATTCCGGTGATTGTGGTCAGCGCTAAGGCAGACGTAAACCTCAAAGTAAATCTGCTTTTAGGTGGAGCGGCTGATTACGTGACAAAGCCCTTTCATACGAAAGAACTTTTGGCTCGTATTGCTGTACAGCTGCGCAATGTGGCAGTCAGCCTTCCTGTCCCAGTTTTGACCTATGGTGATTTGACGCTTGACCTGGAGGTGCACACTGTATCAGCAGGCTCGAAGGAAGAGCGGCTTACAAGGACAGAATATGCGATTCTCAAGGTATTAATGCAAAATCCTACGCAGGTTATCACGAAATCTGTGCTGTTGGACCGAATCGGGGAAGATACGCCTGACGGCATAGAAAGTTCCCTCAAGATGCACATTAGCAATCTGCGCAAAAAACTCAAAAAAGTAAGCGATAAAGATTACATAGAGGCAGTTTGGGGAATTGGCTTTAAGATGCGGGAAGAATAATTCTTTACTATTTCTTTACGATTCCCTTTACCGGTTTCTTTATGGTTACTCTGTATAATATGGGTATCACATAAAGGAGGTCATGTTTTTATGGAATATGTTTTGCAAACGAATGCACTGAGTAAACATTACAAAAATTTCAAAGCGCTTAACGGTGTATCGCTGAACGTTCCCAAAGGGGCAATCTATGGTTTTGTGGGCAAGAACGGAGCTGGCAAGACTACGCTTATCCGGCTTATCTGCGGTCTGCAGGAGCCAACATCCGGTGAATACACGTTGTATGGCAGGAAGAATTCGCAGAAGGATATTGTGAAATCGCGCAGGAGGATGGGCGCTGTCGTGGAGACGCCGTCTATTTACCTTAATATGACAGCGGAAGGCAACCTGCGGCAGCAGTACCGTATTCTGGGGCTGCCGACGTTTGAGGGGATTGATGATATCCTCAAACTGGTAGGTCTTACAGATACAGGGAAGAAGAAAGCAAAGAATTTTTCGCTGGGTATGCGCCAGAGATTGGGCATAGCAGTTGCGCTGGCCGGAGACCCTGATTTTCTGCTTCTTGATGAGCCTGTCAATGGCTTAGACCCACAGGGCATCATTGAAATCCGGGAACTGATATTGAAGCTGAACCGGGAGCGGCAGATTACGGTAATGATATCCAGCCATATTCTGGATGAACTTTCCAGGCTGGCAACACATTATGGATTTATTGATAATGGTTTCATTGTAAAGGAAATGAGCGCCAGGGAACTGGAGGATAATTGCCGTAAATGCACACGTGTAGAGGTGAGCGACACGAAACCCCTCGTGCGTGTGCTGGACGAATTGGGGATGGAGTATAAAGTTTTGTCCTCTGATACCGCGGACATATACGCGAAGATAAATGTCTCTCAATTAACTTCGTTATTGGCGAAGGAAAGCTGTGAGGTCATTTCCATGCAGGAGCACGATGAAAGCCTGGAGAGTTATTATGTCAGTCTGGTAGGAGGTGGTAAAAATGCGTAAACTCTTATCAGCGAATTTTTCCCGCCTTTTTCGGGACAAAACGTTTTGGTTCTGCATGGGAGCCATGCTCATTTATGCAGTTGTCTATATGTTAAACGGCGTCAGGCAGGCGACGGTCAGCCTGGCAGAGTACCACCATACCCTGGATGATTATTACTTTCATTTTGCGCTGGTTATCGGAATGTTCTGCGCCTTATTCTGCAGTATGTTCCTGGGCACGGAATACAGTGACGGCGCCATCCGCAATAAGCTGGTTGTCGGACATACGAGGGCAGGCATTTACCTTTCTGGTTTGGTGGTTACATTTGCAGCGACGCTGTTTGTAATGGCAGTTTGGCTCATGGGGGCGCTGGTCGGCGTACCTGCGCTTGGCGTGTGGCAGATGGGTGTCCCTCGTTTGCTGGAGTACCTGCTGATAGCTGTTTTGTGTGCAGCAGTTTTTTCCTCCATTTTTACTTTTATCAGTATGATGTCTGTTAATAAAGCTGTGACGGTTGCTGTTTCCATTTTGGTGTTTCTGGGACTGCTTATTCTGGCAAGCATGATATACAATGGGCTGCAGCAGCCGGAACTGGCAAGCAGTGTTGAGTTGACGCAGGGGGGAATACAGATGAGCGAGCCGCAGCCGAATCCTGCTTATATCGGCGGCGCAAAACGGACATTTTATGAATTTATGATAGATTTTCTGCCCACAGGGCAGGGACTTCTGATGTGGCAGCTGCAGATTGCACATCCTCTGCGCATGATTCTGTCATCTGTTTTGCTTACGATTGTGCCGGCAATTTGTGGTATTGCGGCTTTCAAAAGAAAGAATCTCAAATAATTACCCGATATGGAAATTTATATTGTTTTGGATCATAAAGGAGCAGGTGATGGAAATTTGGTTGTGGGTTCTTGTCGGCATGATGGCTGTTATTATTGCAGCCCTTCTTGTAAAAGTTTATATCCTGCAAAAGGCGGCAGCAGAGATTGCGGACGGTTTTGCCGACAGGCTCATAACTGACACTAACACACTGATTGATATTTCCACGCGGGACCGGTCAATGTGCCGTCTGGCAGATGTGATAAACCGGCAGCTTTACAAGCTGCGTGAGCAGCGGCATCGTTTCTGTGAGGGAGATTTGGAATTGAAACATGCGGTGGCAAATATTTCACATGATTTGCGCACACCGCTGACGGCAATCTGCGGCTATCTGGATTTGCTGGAACAGGAAGAACATTCCCCATCCTCGCAGAGGTATATCGGGATAATACGCAATCGGGCGGAATTGCTGACCTTGCTGACGGAAGAATTGTTCCGTTATTCAGTAATTACTTCAGAGGGAAACAGTGCAGACAGGGAGCCTGTGGCAATCGGGAGCGTACTGGAGGAGAGTATCGCTTCTTTCTACTCAGAACTCCATGAGCATGGGATTGTACCGCAGATTCAGATGCCGCAGGAAAAGGTCGTGAGGATGCTTGACAAGTCCGCCCTGGCGCGCGTGTTTTCTAATCTTTTAAATAACGCCGTTAAGTATAGTGAAGGGGATTTGCAGATTACCTTATTGGCAAGCGGTGAAATTATATTTGCTAACACGGTACATGGGCTGGATGAGGTGCAGGTAGGCAAATTGTTTGACCGTTTCTATACGGTGGAATCTGCCAGCAAATCTACAGGATTGGGCCTGGCGATAGCCCGCACATTGGCAGAGCAGATGGGCGGAACGATTTGTGCTGAGTATGAACAGTGCAGATTGACGGTCCGCGTAGTGTTCCCGGATATCAGCAGTAAGTGTGAGGAGAGGAGACGGAATGAAAACAATTTATGTGGTTGAGGATGATGCCAACATTCGTGAGATAGAGATATTTGCTCTGAAAAACAGCGGCTATGAGGCAGAAGGATTTGCTTGCGCTTCTGATTTCCTGACAAGAATCAAGAACAAAAAACCGTCTCTTATTCTGCTGGACATCATGCTTCCGGATGAGGACGGCATTTCTGTGTTAAAGAAGCTGCGGGCACAGCCGGATACGAGGAATCTGCCCATTATCCTGGTGACTGCCAAGACTACGGAACTTGATAAGGTCAAAGGTCTGGACATGGGAGCCGATGATTATATCACAAAACCATTCGGCGTTATGGAATTGATTTCGCGCATCAAGGCGCTTCTCAGAAGGGCACAACCGGAGAAAACGGAAGATGAACTTACGTTTTCAGATATTATTTTATCGGGGACAAACCGTTCCTGCCAGGTGTCGGGACAGTTGGTGGAACTAACGTATAAGGAATTTGAACTTTTATCGCTTCTCATGCACAATGCCGGTATTGTGTTGACGAGAGATTCATTGATGGAAAAAATATGGGGAATCGATTTTCTTGGAGAGTCGCGGACCTTGGATGTGCATATCAAGACGCTGCGTAAAAAGTTGGGAGATGCCGGAAAGCATATTAAAACGGTGCGGAACGTAGGATATCTTCTGCAATGAATTTTCGCGCGCAAAAAATATTTATAACGCTGACAGAATGAGGAGTATGGTAATGGCAAGGAAGATGAATGTAAATTTTATGGTGGTCACTGCAGTATCAATTATTCTCAGCGTGTTCTTGACTACGGTTGTTTCCTATCAGTTTTTTCAGAAAGAGGTTTTTGCAGACCTCTCTTCCTTTGTAGAAATAATGGAAGATTTGCAGCTGATGGAACGGATGGAGCACGAAGGGTTTGTAAACCCACAGGAAGAACTGAGGATTACCTGGATTGCAGAAGATGGCTCTGTGCTTTATGACAGCTACTCAGGAGAAGATGTTTTAGATAACCATAAGCAGCGCCCAGAGGTTGTGCAGGCAATGCAGAAAGGGCAAGGCACAAGCATACGTAAGTCGCAGACGATGGGGCAGAACATCTTTTTCTATGCCAAAAGGGCGCAAGACGGCACTATTCTGCGGATTGCTAAACAGGCTGGCAGTATCTGGAACGTTTACCGCAATACGCTGCCCATCACTGTGCTGATTGCCATTCTGTCATTCCTGATATCTGTGTGGATAGCCAGACAGCTCACCAGAGCGTTTGTTTTGCCGATTGAGCAGATGGCAGCCAACATGGGGCAGATGGAAAATGTCAGTACCTACAAAGAATTGATGCCCTTTATTGAATTGATACGTTCCCGGCATGAGGAGGCGCTGCGAAATGGCAAAATCCGTCAGGAATTTACGGCTAATGTAAGCCATGAACTGAAAACGCCGCTGACGGCCATATCCGGCTACGCGGAATTGATTGCCAATGGTATGGCATCTAAGAAAGAAGGGCGGCATTTTGCAGAGGAAATACACAGAAATGCCCAGAGACTGCTGGCATTAATCAATGATATCCTGCAGTTGTCGGAGCTTGACGATTCCTCTGATTACAAGAGTTCTTTTGAATCTGTGGATGTGTATGCAACGGCTGCACGCTGTGTGGAGATGCTGCAGCCGGTTGCCGGCAAGCATGGCGTTATGCTTTCCCTGAAAGGTACGCCGCTTGTGATTCAGGCAAACAGAGGGCTGCTGGAGGAGCTTGTCTATAACTTGTGCGATAATGCCATTCGTTACAATCGGCAGGGAGGTCATGTATGGGTGACGGTTACGGATAAGCTGATTGTGCAGGATGACGGTATCGGTATCTCACCCAAATACCAGAAGCGCGTGTTTGAGCGTTTTTTCCGTGTGGACAAAAGCCGTTCCAGAAAGACCGGCGGGACCGGTCTCGGTCTGGCAATTGTCAAACATATCGCAGAAGTACATGGCGCAGCTGTCTCGCTGGACAGTGATATAGGCATCGGCACCACGGTGCATGTGGAATTTTCAGATATTCAGTAATTTACTCTGCCTTAACCGGCTGCATGGCTTCAATGACAAGGAGAGAGTGTTCTGCCACTTTTTTTAAGCCGGTGAGGATGTCGGAGAGGATAAATCCCATGTCCACGCTGCATTTATCTTTTTTCAATCGTTTTTTGTGTTCTTTGATGATTCTTTTTTCAATCCGGTTCAATTCATTCTCCAGCTGGTAGGCGTCATTGGCAATCAGGGGTTCAGGATTTTCCCAGTATTGCTCGGTGTGTTTTAAAAGAGATAAAAGGATGTCGCTGTAGAGCGCCAGGTCTTCTTTTGCCTCCTTGGAGAAATTCAGTTCTTTTTTGACCATTTTTTTGAGGCTGAGCGTGATTGCCAGGGCATAATCTGCCACACGCTCTATATTGCCAACGCATTGCTGCATTACGGATAATTCTCTGGAATCCGTGATGGACAAAGGCGCTAAATCTATGTCAAACATATAATCATTGATTTCCATTTCATATTGGTCCACATAGTTTTCCAAATCTTCCACATAGTCTGCTTTTTTCTTATTATAATTGGCAATCAGCGCCAGGGCTTCCGTGACCGATTCATCTGCCAGCGCCAGCATAGCCCCGGCCGTCTTTCTGCACTGTGTGAGTGCAAAGGACGGGTTGTCCAGAAAACGTTTGTCCATGTTTGCTAATGCTGTCAGCTTGGGGGGAAGCTCCTGCACAGCTTCCGATTTCTTTTCGCGCACAGAAATGGTTGCCAGCTTCACCAGTTGATAGGAAAACGGCAGTAAAATGAGGGTGGCAAATATGTTGAAGAATGAGTGCGTCACGGCAATGCCTGATGGTGTGGCAGTCTGCTCAAAGAAAACAAACGGCGAAATATAATGGATGATATAAAAACCAATCATAAATACAGCCGTGCCAATCACATTAAAATACAGATGGATAAAGGCAGCCCTCTTGGCATTGATGCTTGCGCCGATGGATGACAGCAGCGCGGTGATGCAGGTTCCGATATTCTGCCCGGCAATAATCGGCAAAACGGCGGAATAAGGAATTGCCCCGGTGATACAGAGCGCCTGCAGGATACCGACTGAAGCGGAGGAACTCTGAATAATGGCGGTGAGGATAGTTCCCGCAATCATGCCGACAATTGGATTGGAAAATGCCACAAACAAGTTGGTGAAAGCAGGAATATTGCGTAATGGTTCTACTGCCGAACTCATCGTGTCCATGCCGAACATCAGTATCGCAAATCCCAATAAAATAGTACCTACGTCTTTTTTACGCTCAGATTTACAGAACATGAGCAGGATGACGCCAACCATGGCAAGGATGGGTGAAAAAGCTTCGGGCTTTAAGAGCTTGACAAAAAGATTGCTGCTCTCAATGCCGGAGAGACTTAAAATCCAGGAGGTTATGGTGGTTCCGATATTGGCGCCCATGATAATTCCCACAGCCTGCCGCAGCTGCATGATTCCTGAATTGACGAAGCCGACCACCATCACAGTGGTTGCCGAAGAAGACTGGATGACAGCAGTCGCTCCGGCGCCAAGCAGTACGCCTTTTAAGGGGCTGTCTGTCATTTTGGAGAGAATGGCTTCCATTCTGCCCCCGGACACTTTTGCCAGTCCTTCCCCTAAAATATGCATCCCATACAGGAACAGGGCGAGTCCGCCAATCATTGTAAATATGCTGAGTAAATCCATGTATTTACTACCTCGCTTTCATCTTTGTAGGTTCAATTTATCATGGGCTTGTGAAATTGGAGAGAGGTATATGTAAAATTCATGTAAAAATATGGCAGCGGAAGGCATTGCCTTCCTCCTAAGATAGAGGAATCGGCAGCCACCGCAGTGCGTTGACTGTCATGTCGTCGGAAAGCATGAAAAAAATGCGTTGCATTTGCTTTCCTCCTAAAAAAGAGGTATCGGCAGCAACGCAAAGCGTTGTCTGCCATGTCGTCGGAAAGCATGAAAAAAATGCGTTGCATTTGCTTTCCTCCTAAAAAAGAGGTATCGGCAGCAACGCAAAGCGTTGTCTGCCATGTCGTCGGAAAGCATGAAAAAAATGCGTTGCATTTGCTTTCCTCCTGTGTTATATGTAGAATCCATATAAAAAATGCAGATTATTTGTTGTTATCTTTTTCCAGAAGTGATAATCTATAAACAACAGGCAACGATTATTAATTATAGTAAATTAAAAGGAAGCTGACGGATATGATTAAGAAAATATATTTTGAAAATTTTAAGAATTTTGCAAGCGCTGAGATAATGATAGAAAACATTACGACTTTAATTGGTACAAATGCTGCTGGAAAAACTAATATGATTGAAGGAATGATGATATTATCTGAAATTATGTCGGGACGAGATTTGTCGGCGGTTTTAGATGGCACAAAAAACAGTGATTCTGGGATAAGAGGTGGTGCAAAGGGCTGCTGTAGATTTGAGTCAGATTATTTTGTCCTAGGCTGTACAGTGAAATTTAATGATGACCTTGATTTACTGTACAGGGTAAAAATTCAGGTTAAGGACAGGATAATGATTGCAGAGGAACGGCTGTCAGAAATTACCAACAATGGAGAGAAGCTGATGTTTTCAACAAAGCCTGCCAGCGAGGAGTCAGGGGATATTATTGTTGCATGTAACAATGGACAGAAAGGGCGTAACCCTGACATTTCCTGTATTCGGTTTTCGGCAATTATAAGTCAGATTCCTACAAAATTGCCACAAGAAAAAAAGTATGGAAAAAAAATTGTGGAATATGCTAACACTGTAATAGAAAGTTTTAAAAATATATTATATCTGAATCCTGAAACATATCAGATGAGGAATTATTCTTTTATCAATGATATTGAACTGAGAGTCAATGCTTCCAATATTTCTTCCGTACTTTATGCTCTGTGTAAAGAAGAAGACAATAAGAAATTATTATTGAACATTATGCAGAAATTGCCGGAGAATAAGATATTAGGCATTACATTTAAAGAGGGGCCATTAAACGATGTGATTTTATTTTTGGAGGAAAAATCTGGTCAGGAAGTTGAAAAAATAGATGCAACCCGCCTGTCTGATGGAACATTAAGATGTCTGGCAATTGTGGCGGCAGTTTTAAGTGAAAAAAAAGGCGGAGTAATTGTTATCGAAGAGATAGACAACGGTATTCATCCGGGAAGGGCAAAAATATTAATAAATATTGTGTCTGTTACAGCGAGGGAGCGGGAAATAGACGTTATTTTTACAACGCATAATGCAATTCTTCTGAATGCATTAAGTAAAGAAGACCTTGCAGGGGTGCAGATTGTATTCAGGGATGACAAAGGAGGAGATGGGAAATTTATTTCTTTGATTAACGTAAATAACATGCCCCTGCTGCTTGCGAATGGAAAGTTGGGGGATGTTTTTACCAGTGATATGATTCTCAGTTACATTAAAAATGATGAGAAAACAGAAGATTATGCATGGTTGGAGGATTAGGGTGTGTTTGTCCATTTTATAGATACTTCCGTTTTGCTGAATATAATTGATGTTCCAGGAAGGAATCAGCAACGTAAAGAGGTTATGGAAGAATTAAAAAGTTTAACTGAGAAAAAGGATATAAATGCTTTGGTGCTGCCTTTTGCGACAATTATTGAGACAGGAAATCATATAGCTCATTGTGGGGATGGCAGACAACGAAGAAAGGCGGCAGAAAAATTTAGCATGTGCCTTGATAAAACGATTCATAATCAGGCGCCCTGGCAATACTATGGAAATCAGCTGACGGAGGAGGATTTACAGAAAATCTGCAGAGACTTTCCGGATGCTGCGATGAGGGGAGAGAGATTTGGAGATTTATCAATAGTCAGGGCATATCAAAAGTACAGGGATGAAACTCCGGCAATACATAAAATCAGAATATGGAGTGTGGACGAGCATTTAAAGGACATTTATGAAGAAACCATTGAGCCAATAAAGCTGAGGAATTAAATTTAATGTTAGTAACGATATTTTTTCTGTTTTCTTATTAAAAACAGCGCGGTCATCACGGTTGCCAATGCTTCCGCTGCAACTACGGCTGCCCAGATTCCGTCAAGTCCCCAGATAAGAGGAAAGATGAGAACTGCCATGCACTGGAAGACCAACGTGCGCAAGAAAGAGATGAGCGCGGAAATCAGCCCATCGTTTAATGCGGTAAAAAAGGACGCTCCCCAAATGGAAAAACCTGACAGCAAAAAGGAAAACGAAAAGATCGTAAAGGCGTGTACGGTCATATCCATGAGCGTTTTATCGTAGCCGACAAAAAGCATAGAAAGGGGATGTGCCAACAGCTGTCCGGCAGCCAGCATGGCCACGGAAAATACACTGATTAAAAGTATGCTTTTTTGTCGCAGGCTTTTTAATTCCTGACAGTTTTGTGCTCCATAATTATAGCTGATTACCGGGGCTGCGCCAACAGAGTAACCAATAAAGACAGCCTGAAAAATCATGCTTACGTACATCAATACGCCGTATGCGGCAATACCGTTTTCTCCGGCATACTTCATCAGCTGTATATTAAATAACATAGCCACAACAGACATGGAGATATTGCTCATCAGTTCGGAGGAACCGTTGGTGCAGGTTTTTGCCAGCGCCCTACCGTCAAATTTGCATCTTCCCAGCCGCAGAGGACTGTCATTTTTACGCGCGAAATAGATGATAGGCACGATACCGCCGGTAAACTGGCTGATTGCCGTTGCCGCAGCAGCGCCGGTTAATCCCCAATGAAAAATGGCAACAAACAAAGCATCTAAGAGCATGTTAATCACCCCGGCAGCAACCGTCACGAATAAGCCGAACTTTGGTTTTTCGGCAGCAGCAAATAAACATTGGAACTCATACTGCAGAACATAGAACGGTAAAGCCAGCAGGATAATTCGTCCGTAAACGATGCTGTCTTCTAAAAGCTGCCCTGCTGCTCCCATCCATATAGCAAGCGGGCGCAGGAAGAGGATGCCTAAAACAGCCAGAGCGATACCGCAGCCAGTTGCCGTATAGACAACCAGGGAGAATAATTCATTTGCTTTTTTCATATCGCCAACACCCATCGTCTTGGCAATCAGCGCACCGCCGCCAGTCCCGAACATAAATCCAACGCATCCTAGAATCAACAACAACGGCATGATGAAATTGACAGCGGCAAAAGGTGTTTTCCCGGTGAAATTTGACACAAAAAAGCCGTCTACCACGCTGTAGACAGAGGTAAAAATAAGCATCAGTATCGTGGGCATGGTAAAGCGCAGGAGACGCTGATAATTAAAATGGTCAGATAACTGAATGATATTTTTTTCCATAAGTTTTTCCTTTCATTTCGTGTTTATATCTATTAAACATAATTGTTTTTACAAATTTTGGGTTTTCTCTTTTAAAGCAATCAGATATGCTTCTGTCAATTCCAAATATTTTTCCACATCTTCCTGCGGCCAGGAAGCAAAGATTTCATTTTCTGCCGCAATCACTTTCCCAGCAGTCTTCTCTGCCAGAATTTTTCCCTTTTCGGTGAGGCAGACAGTTTTATTTCTGGGGCCAGATATTTCCAGATAAAGAATGCCAGCGGTTTCCAGTTTACGGATGGCAGAGTTAATCGTCTGTTTGCTGAGACCGGTACAGCGGCAGATTTCCTGCAGGGGGCGACTCTCTCCGTTTTCCAGGACAGCATAAAGGATGGAGATAGCGCTGTCTGACATCCCCAGCTTTAAGTACATTTCATGGTATGCAGCGCCGGTTTCGCCAAATAAAAAATTATATCGTTTCAGTTCTTTGGAAATTTTGTTTTTCATATAGATATTCTCCTTATAGTACGATTTCATACCATGAGCATTATAGTACGAAATCGTACTAAAGTCAACAAAGTTTTGAAAAGTTGCAGGTTGTTTGCAAGTTTGTTATGTTTTGTGTAATAAAAAATTGCACGGAATGAAACTTTTTTGGCGCCTGCATCGTCTAACGTATAGAAAACAGAAAGGAGAGAGTCACATGAATTCACCAAGAAAACAACAGCTGGTGGAGCAGGAATTATTATCATCCTATGAATCTTTGTACCGTCTGGCATTTACTTATATGAAGAACGAGACGGATGCCATGGATGTTGTGCAGGAGAGCGCATACAAAGCCATCAAGAATGCCGGTTCATTAAAAAACAAGGATTTTCTCAGGACATGGCTGTGCCGCATTGTCATCAATACTTCTCTGGAAATGCTGCGGCAGAGGCAGCATGAACTATCTCAGGAAGCCTTACCGGATGGTGGGAGAGAAGATATGTATTGTGATTTTGATACTATCGATGCCCTGGATATCTTAAGTGAAAAAGAACGTGCCGCCATTGTACTGCGCTATTTTGAGGATAGGAAACTTCAGGAGGTCGCTGACATTCTGGAAGAAAACCTGAGTACCACAAAGAGCATTTTATACCGCAGCCTCAAAAAATTAAAAATTAAACTGACGGAAGGAGAATTTTGTTATGAATCATAATTTAGAACATATCAAACAGGATTACCAGAATATAAAAGTACCAGATTCCCTAAAACGGCAGGTGGAAACTTCCATCAGCCAGGCAAAAAGTGATTTGGAGAGAGAACAGTTACCCAAGAGACTTGGTAAAGGCAGAAATACTATCTTTCGCTCGTGGCTTGCCAGGAGTTGTTTTGCTGCTGCCGCCGCTGCCTTGCTGCTTACATTCCTTATTAATGTCAGCGCGCCCATCGCTCATGCCATGGAACAGATTCCTGTGCTGGGAGCAGTTGTAAAAGTAGTTAACTTCCGTATATATTGGTCTCAGAATAAACAGATGGAGGCAAATATTAAGGTTCCTGAAGTAAGAATAGAAGATATGGACGGAAAAGAGATGGGAGAGGCTTCTAAATCCATGAATGATAAAATTCAGGAATATACCGATGAAATCATTGCCGCCTATGAGGCGGATGTAAAAGCTTCCGGCGGTGAGGGCACACAGGCGGTAGACCTTGATTATGAGGTGGTCACGGACAATGACAAGTTGTTTTCCCTGTGGTTTCACCAAACGGTGGTGATGGCTGGTGCAAATCAGCTTGAAAAAGTATACCACATAGACAAGAAGACGGGCAATATGATTACCTTAAAGGATTTATTTAAGGATGGCGCGGATTATATCGCACCAATATCACAAAATATCAAAGAGCAGATGAAGATACAGATGGAGCAGGATGAATCGAAGGCTTATTGGTTGGATGATGAAGTTGACGAATGGAATTTTAAAGAAATCTCAGAGGATGTGGATTTTTATATCAATGAATCCGGCAAACTGGTGATAATTTTTGACGAATATGAGGTTGCTCCCGGGTATATGGGCGTTGTCTCCTTCGAGATTCCTACGGAGGTGGTGCAGCCGATAGTGAAAGAGGGATATCTGTTAGAATAAAATGGGGAAAGTAAGACGGCTTAATATTGACGAAATAGGGAACATATGGTATTATCCTGTCTTTGACAGTTAATGAGAGAAATAACCGATGTAAGTCCTTGAAATATA
>CAJUHY010000040.1 GCA_910585895.1 uncultured Lachnospiraceae bacterium | reverse complement strand
CCTTTGGGAAGGACAAAAGAAAATTCTGTTTCAAACATCTGCTCGCCACCCGTCTTTCCTATCCGCCCCGGGCAGCAACTGCCCAGGGCATGATTTTAACTTTCTTTAAGAAACTCTGGTCATTCCCTCGTGGGCAATCTCCAGACTCTCAATTGCAACTTCTGAAGATGTCGCATTGAAATCCGGTGCTGTATATTTCGCCGGCCATGCGTTGATTACCTGCCAGGATGCCGTAGCCGTTTCCGTCTCATCCAGAATGGTAATCGTGATTGTCTTGCGCTCCACTTCACCTTCCACGCCCGCAATCATCCATTCATACATTACCATGGAATCTGCAACGCCCTGTTTCAGTGTAATATTGCCATATTTTTTCAGACCGGGAAGCTTCATCGGCGTCTGAACCATGTCGCCCTCGCGGTACTCAATCACGTCAATCGAGGCGTCAAATCCTGATGCTTCTGAAAATCCGCCTGCCTCTAAGCCGTCAATTTCTACCTTATATCTAAATTTTCCATATGGAGTACTTGCCATCTCTTCACAACGCTCCTTTCTGACTAATTATATAATTTTAGAAGAAATGCTTTTGTTAACAATAATGCTTATACGGAATCACCTGTTTTCTGTGAAATCCTAAAGATTACAAATTCAGCAGGTTTCACCGGCGCAATACCGATGACGCAGACAAGCCTTCCGTTATCAATATCATCCTGGCTCATGGTATTCCTGCCGCAGTTAACAAAAAACGCTTCCGATGGCGCGGAGCCGGCAAGTGCACCTGACCTCCAAAGCCCTGTCAGGAATACGTCTATCGTACGTTTTACACGCACCCACAAAACCTCATCATTGGGCTCAAACACTGCCCAGTTAGTGTTCGCCTTGATGCTTTCCTCAATAAAGATAAACAGGCGGCGTACATTAACGTATTTCCAACTCGGGTCACTGCTTGCTGTACGCGCCCCCCAGACACGGATACCCTGTCCTGGGAAGGAACGGATTAGATTGACTCCCTTAGGGTTTAAGATGTCCTGCTCGCCCTTATTAAACTGGCAGTCAAGTCCTACACATGCGCGTACCGTCTCATTGGCAGGTGCTTTATGTACGCCCCTTGAGGTATCGCTGCGGGCATAAATGCCAATGACGGAGCCAGAAGGGGGAATCGCCAGATTTTTCTTGTCCAATGGGTCAAACACTTCCAGCCAGGGATGGTACATTGCCGCATAATTACTGTCAACGATATCCCTGTGCGCCATGATATCATCCATCTTCTTGGCGTCCCTTGGCATATCCAGTACGGCAAAACGGCTGGCAAGATTTTCACAATGCGCAACCAGCATCAGCTGTACGTTGGGGTCTACCACCCCGGGGACCGCCATAATAGAAACACTGTCATTGTCTAAAAACGCCTGAATACCAGTACGTTTTCCAGCGCCCTTATCCACGCCGATAAAGTCGGCTGCGCTGATATTTGACACGGAACCATTGCTGCCGCCATTTAAGGCAATCACGCAGAATGCTTTCTCCGGGTCTGTTCCGGCAATCTCGTCAAACGGCGCCAATATCTCTGTTTTCTTGCTGCCAATATATTCAGCAACAATTAAATCAGATTTCGCTGTCTTCTTGTCAATGTAGTTCGGTATGGACACATTAAAAGACAGATTCTCATAGAACTCCACAATGTCGTCATACTTCACTTCCAAATTAAACTCACAGGTGGAAATCACCTTCTTGGGCAGCAGGTTCTTATCCACCACGTCCTGCTCAAACTCTTTTTCAAATACAATAATATTATCCTGGCTCTTCACTACCCGGTTGTATACCACATTGGTCATATCCTTATATACAACCACATCCCCTTCATGAAAACCTGCAGAACTCTTTACGGAATACTGCTTTCCGTCTGCGGTCTCAAGTTCCTCTAAAATCTGAGTCTTTGCCTTACTTGCGGGCGTTACGACAATACTCATGCTGTTGCCCCACATGCCGGGGTTTTTCGCCTGCACCTTAAGAACTGTGTCCTGTGCCGGAATTCTGGCACGGGCAGGCTTGGCATCGCTTGGAGCTACGCGGGAAATGAAACAGCGGGAACCGCCGTTTACAAAAAAGTGTTCCACCGCATACGCCAAAAAGCGGTATTCCCCATACTCATTTTCTGAAAGATACCCACCGAATTTTCTCTTAAAATCTGCAAAGTTGGTCACAAGCTGCGGAACTCCTTCCGCCGGTCCTCTCTGTGCAAGACCGATAAATCCGGCTGTACTTGTACCAACGCCTTCCATGGGCTTTCCGCCTGAATCAAATTCCTCTACATATACGCCTGGTGATAAATATTCAGCCATAATCTCCCAGCAAAAGCTGCTTATGCTGCTTATGCCGGCTACCTCCTTTCCTTATCTGAAAATGTTATTCCCACAACATGCTGTTTCTGTTGTATGATATTTCAAAATTATAAAACATTACACTAAACAAAATTCTAAACATTCCGACATAATTTTTTCTTTTTTCCAAACTGGTGTAAAAACCGCCTGATTGGTGCAAAACATGGAAAGTCCCTGCAAATCATTTATACTTTTTTCAGAAGGGGCTGATGGAACATGAAAAATGAGAACAGTAAAATCCAAATACCAAACATAGACAGGGATTATACCGAACGGGCAATCGATTCCCTGCTCTCTTCCCTACAGGCTGATATCATTCTGCTCAATGCCGGCGCCGGCTATGGAAAGACCCAGGCGCTGGCAAATTATGTGCGCCATTTTTCCGGCAGAAGCGCATGGTACAGCCTTAGCGGCACCGACAATGACCTGATGTCTTTTATCCAGAATTTCACGGAAGCCGTCTGCCATGCCATGGGAACTCCCCCCAAAGACTTCCTCGTTCCTGCCGCTCTTTCCGGAAACATCGATATCTTGATGGAACAGCTTGTGCTTTGGCTGGATGCGCAGATAAACTTCTTAAATATCATTCTTGATGATTTTCAGGAAATCACTAACCCTGATATTTTTAACTTGTTAGAAATCCTCATTGAAACCATGGACACAAAGATACGGTTTTTTATCGTGGAAAAACGCTCCCTTCCCAAATTTTTTGATAAATACCTGCAGAATGGGAGCGCCATCTGCCTGGGACTGGAGGAACTAAAATTTACCCCGGACGAGATTGCCGCACTATTAGAAGCAACTGCAGAAAATGCCCGACAGTGGGCGGATATTATTTATGACTGTACCGAAGGCTGGCCGGTGGGAGTTGCTCAGATTATGAGCCAGATAAATCAGCATAAAACGGAAGCTACCATTGGAATAATCAAGGAAATCTGTGACAAATTGGAAGTATCTGACTATTTCATGACAAAGGTCTATAAAATGCTGCCTTTTGACATTCAGACATTTTTAAAAAAGAGCGCTGTCCTCGATTATATGACGCCCTCCATCTGCAACAAGATAACAGGGATTTATAACTCGGAAAGTATGCTGCGTTATCTGGTCAATGAAAATTTATTCGTACAGACGCTTGGCGAGGGCAGCAGCCTTTACCGTTACCATTCTATCTTCCAGCGTTTTCTGCTGTCACAGACGACCGCGGAGGAACAGCAGTCCGCACTTCGGACAGCCGCATATTTCCTCCTAAAAACCAACGACAAAATTCAAGCTGCGGAATACGCTTGCCGTGGGGAAGCTACTGATATCATACTGGCAGTCATAGAAGCTTCCGGCAATTCCATGTTGGAAGAGCAGCTTTACGGAACTATGGAGCGCTGGTTCGCGTTCCTCTCAACAAACCGCTGTGAACTGTCCGCCAAAGCCAGATTCATCTACGGCAAATACCTGATGGCGCAGGGACGCGAAATCGAAGCAAATAAAGAAATTATGCTGGCAGGAAAAACCTTCTACAAAGAAGGAAGTCTGCAGGAGTATAAGAAAGTCCTGCTGTTTGCCGCAGCAGCAAAACGCAAAGCCGGGGAACTGTTGCAGGCACAGCTTTATCTGGAACAGGCTGCCGAAGATTCGCAGCTAATGCAGAATGAATTGGCACAAACTTACTGCGCAGAGCAGATAAAAGTCAAATGCTGTCTGCACCAGCTACAAGAAGCTGCACAGCTTATCACCTCCCACGGCAGACAGAACGTGCGCTTTTCGGAAAATCCTTTTCTGGCTGCTGCACAATCTATCGCAGGGATAATTAAACAAACCGCAGATTTATCCTCCGTTCTCTACACCATACGCTTAGGCAGCATTGACGATGGATTCCTGCTGCAGAACTGTCTGCTGGCAGAAAAGATGAGGGCAGCCTACCTGTGCGCTGATTACCAATCTGTCAGACAGGCTGCCAAAGAAATTATTCAGATTTCCGAGTATGAGACGCTGCAGACTGCGGTCGCCTGGCAATTGCTGGCAGTACTGTCCTGGGAAGAAGGCAACTACCGCAAAGCCATGGAACAATCGCGCATGGGAGAGGCATTTTTACAGAAAAACCATATATGGAGTCTGGAGCTTTCTCCAAAACATCAGCAGATTTTAAAGGAAATCCATTCCATTCACCGCAATAATGCAGATTCTCACCGCCTTATTTCCTCGAAGGGGCAAGCGGAAAACACCAGCCCCAAAGAGTCCGGCAAAATCAGGATTCGCTGTCTGGACTGCTTTCTCGTATTCCTTCCTGGTTCTGATGGGCAGGAACTGAAATGGCGTACAAAAAAAGCAAAGGAATTGTTTGCCTACTTATTCCACCTTCAGGGGAATAGTGTCTCCCGGGAAGCGTTGATTGCGCTTTTATGGCCGGATGCCGGAACAAAAAGCGCTGTTGCCCTGTTCCACACCACACTCTACAGCATCCGTCAGTCCTTTATGCAGGAGGGATTAGAAGACCTGATTTCCTATGAGAAAAAGAAATACTCGCTTAATATGCAGCTTGTGGATTCTGACCTGGAAAATCTGACCCTTTTCCTCTCTGACCGACAGGCATGGGAAAAAAAACCGGAACAGATAATGCAATTGTACCCTGGCAGCTACATGGGCAGCAGCGGATATTTGTGGTCCTATGGAACGGCTAAAGAACTGGAAAATAAATATCTTGCCGTCCTGGAATCCGGCGCAGCAATGAGAATTGCGCAAGAGGCTCCAAAAGCTGCTATTCCCTTTTTACGACGCATGTTAGAAACTGACCCTTACAACGAAGAGATTGTAACACAGCTCATACTCTGCCTTTACAAGAGCGGAAAACAGTCGGAAGCCAAACAGCAATACGACCGTATGCAGCAATTGTACCGGGAAGACCTAGAACTTGATTTTGGCAAAAGTTTTAAGGAAATTGTAGCAAACTGAGGAGGCTCCTATGGACAGTTACCGTAATTATCAGGAATTTCTGACTGACCTGACAGACTGGGGAACGAAAACCCTTGCGCAGCAAAACGATTTCTTTCCTGCCAGGTCTTTTTTAGTCTTGTTAGATAAGGCTATAAAGAGCGCAGACAATGGGATATTCTCACCATTTCTCTATACCGCCCTCTCCTGCCGTATGCAGAAAGAGGAAATGATGTTTCTGGCAGCTGCGCTCTATGCCGGACTGTGCGGGAAGAATTTAAGTCCGAACATCTGGCAGCTGTTTGGGGACAAAGAAACCAATGACCTTTGCGCGGCAGAGCTGATTTATGAGCCTGCGCCGCTGTTGTTTGAAAAAGTCTGGGACAGCCGGCAGCAAGATTACCACATACAGATTCCGCCTCGCCTGCTGCTCTTCTTAAAGGGAATCCTTCTGGAAACACAATACATCTCCGGCATGTACTGGTACTGCCGGAGTGAGGAACCGCTGCCATCCTTGGGAACTTCTGTCCGCCTGTACCCGCAGATAGAAAAATGCCTTACCAATATCTCTGACAAAAAGCTGCTCTATCTGCGGGGCAAAAAAGGCAGCGGCAGAAAACTCAACTTTGCGCACTTAGCGGCGCAGCAGCACATGGGCCTTGCTGTCATCCCCTATGAAACACTGCAGTCTGAACAACAGCTTCGTGAAATGAGAAGGGAATGCCTGCTATGCCACGCCATGTTTGTAATAGAACTTGACGGCGAAACAGAAGATTTATCTCCTCTGTTCGACTGGCTGGAAGATGAGGAGACCATCTTTGTGACAGGTTCCTGGAAAGAAATTCCTCCGGGCAGCTTTACCCGCCGCCAGTACCTGCCATTTACTATCTCCACGCCAAAAGTACTGGCAGACAAAAAACTCTTTAATGACTTAAGCCTTTCCTATCAATGGGAACAGGAAGAAGAACGGCTGGACTTCCTTGGCAGATACAATTTCCTGCCGGGCAGGATGCGGGAAATACTGGAACTGGCAAAAGCATACGCTCTCACCAATGGCAGCGGATATATCACAAACCAGCATTTAAGACGCGCCATATTGCGGGTATCCTCCCATTCCCTGGACAAATATGCAAAAAAAATCCGTGGCGTTTACCAGATGGAACACCTTATCCTTCCAGAGCCTCAGAAACAAAAGCTGTTCCACATCATAAATCGGGTACGCAACCGCAAACTGGTCTATGAAGAATGGGGATTCATCGAAAAATCAGCCTACGGCAACGGCATCTCCATGATTTTTGCCGGACCTCCCGGCACTGGAAAGACAATGGCGGCGCAGGTCATGGCAGCAGAACTCAATATGGAACTCTACCGGGTAGAGCTTCCGGCAGTTGTGGACAAATACATCGGGGAGACGGAAAAAAAACTCAGCCGCATCTTTGGCGAAGCAGAAAAAAGCATGGCAATCCTCTTTTTTGACGAGGCGGACGTATTATTTGCCAAACGAACCGAAATTAAGGAATCCCATGACAAATACAGCAATATGGAAATTGCTTTCCTACTGCAGAAAATGGAAGAATATGAAGGAATCAGCATCCTTGCCACCAATTACCTGCAGAATTTTGACAGCGCATTCCGCCGCCGCATCAGCGACATTATCAACTTTCCGCTTCCAGACCAAACCCTGCGCCGACAGATGTGGGAGTCTATGATTCCTGTCAAACTTCCCCTGTCAGATGAAATTGATTTCAACTTTCTGGCAAACCAGTTTGAGATATCAGGCAGCATGATTAAAAACACCCTCATCTATGCCAGCTTCCTTGCCGCGGAAGACCATGAACCGCTGCTTACCATGGATAAAATACTAAAAGGACTTAGTCACGAGCTGGAAAAGAGCGGCAAAAAACTCAGCCGTGACGAATACGGAGAATATGGGCACTTATTTTAAAGATAGGACAAAAGAACCTCGCTGGGATTTAGGACAGTCAATCCTGCATAGGGAACATCAGGAAACAAAAAAACAGAACAACGAACAAAAACCTTACGAAGTGAGAAACGCTTACGGCAGGCTTGATTACCGCAGGAAAGATAAGAAAAGCGGACAGGAACGGGAAGGCTTTGCCCTAGAGGCTTTGGAAACTGCAGGCACTCCCGTGCATACAGAAAAAGAGAAACACATCGACCGCACCTCCATGAAAAAAGTAAACCACGGAGAAAAGAAAACATTGTTTGCCTCGGAAACGCCGCTGCGCAATCAGGCATTATTCTACGATATGTCCGGCAGCAAAAAAAGCGCGGACTTTCTTAAATGCATGAAACAGCTTATCCATCGGCGAGGACATCAGACATTAAAGGACGCCTTCGGCTTCTTAGAGCAGGAACCAGAACAGCTGGAACTCCTGGCACAGCGAGAGGCAGACAAAGGGCTTTTACCACAGGAGAAAAAAGGGGAAACTATATTTGACGCACAAGAGAAAGAATCACAAGATAATTTATGTCTGGAAGAATTCAGCCAAAAAAACAAGCGCATAGACACTTTAAACAGCCGGCTGCTGAGAAAGGAAGCGAAAGAACGGCAGCTGCGCAGCGAACTGCAGGTCATGCTCGATGAGCGCACCAAAAAAGAACGGTCTTTAGGGGGCTTAAAACATGCGGCAAAACAACAGGAAAAACAGCCGCAGCAGACCAAAAAACGCGGCCATGATATCAGCCGAACCAGGCTTGTACAGCCACAAACCGAAGACAGCGAGATTGCTTTAGCGGGCGGAAAAGAGGAACAAAATGACGGAGAGAATCTGCAGTAAAAATCATCCTCTTCTGCGATAAGAATTCGTCTTGTAAATCTACAGAAATTATTTTAAAATTCTTTCGGCAAAAAAACGGATAACTGTTCATTTCTACCAAAAGAAATCCGAAAGTTATCCGGCATATCATTTAAATTATTAATGCAGGAGGGACTTTCATGAAATTTCTATCAAACCGCAAACTTGCAACACGTATCAGCAGCATAACCACCCTCATTACTTTTGCGGGCATGTTGTTGCTCTGGTTCACCGTATCTAGCCGCGTTGCTTCTATGGTCGAAAACAATATTACCAACCAAATGATTGATGCCGTAGAATCCCGGGCCGCTATTATCAATGATTATGTGGCTTCTGCCGAGGAATATATGACCGCATTCGCACTCAGCAGTAAGTTCACGAACTTTTGGCCGCCCCGCAAAATCCCGAGTTTTTACAAAAAGGGCAGAAATACACAGAAGATTTTGCAGCAGTCAAAGGTGTTTTTGAAGGGCTCTATATCGCAACCCCCTCTACCTATGTTCTCACACATACCTCTCAGGACGCCATTGGCATCACCACGCGAGAAGGCGATTCGCTGAAAGAATTCCAAAAAACAATCCTTGCTCAACCTCAGCTTACCAATCTAGGCATCATGAAATCACCAGGAACCTGAAGCATGATAATCTCTATGTATTATCCTCTTTTTGAGGGCAAAGAATGTATTGGCTACGTAGGCGCAGACGTATTTGCCAGCCGGCTGATGGATTCATTGCTCAATTTAGACATTAAAGGTCTTCCTAATAAGGAATATGTGTTTTTAAATGTGGAAAACGGCACATATCTGTACCATGAGGATAACTCCCTACGCACTAACGTAGGTATTTTATGCGCAGCAGTCGCAGCAGTCATCATACTTTTTACTCTGTTAATCCTGTTCCGCGAAGGCCGGGAACTGATGGTAATGGAAAAATCTATCCGTCGTCTCGGCAACCTGGAACTCTCCGCTGACCAGGAATTAGAAGCATTCTACGGCAGGAAAGACGAAATAGGCATGATTGCGCAAACCATCCACCATGTGTGTGAATGCCTGCGAAAAACGACTGATGATATTGGCCGGATTCTCGGTGAGATGGCAGCCGGCAATATCGCCGTGGACGTGGAGAAAAATGAATCTTATTACAGCGGCGATTTCAAAATTCTCGCTGAAAGCCTCAAGAGCATCCGTTCCCACCTGGTGGAGGTAATGCGTGATATTACTCAGATTGCCAGTCAGGTGGACAGCGGTGCAAATCAGGTATCTGCCGGCGCACAGGCTTTATCCGAAGGAACGATACAGCAAAAACTTTCTATGAGCGGACTGGTGTCCAATATCACGGACATCACCGAACAGATTCAAAACAGTACAACCCGCTGCAGCAATGCCAGCAATTTGGTTGACCGGGCGACAGGCTATGCCGCCGAAGCGGACACAAAGATGGAACAGTTAATCGATGCCACCAGAAAATGATTATCTCTGTGGAAAACAGAATCAAAGAGGTTTCCAAAGTAATAGAGGACAATTCATCTGCCGCTGCGGAAAGCGCAACAATTTTCAATGAACTGTCCGCACAGGCAAAAACATTGAATCATTTAATTGGACAGTTCCGTATCCAATAGAATTGTAGTTTATGTTCAGGTTTCTGTACATAACAAAAAGTAGCAGCCGCCTCATGGTTCGTGAGGCGGCTGCTCTTTTCATTTCCTGCTTATAGATTATTTTTTGATATTAATCTTCACCTTTGCACTCTTGTTTGTACCATCGGTGGACTTAATCGTGATAGTCACCTTCCCTGTCTTGCCTTTCTTCGTGGTGACAACACCGTTCTTAACCGTTGCAAGCTTGGAGTTAGACGATGTATAAGATAATGTCTTGTTGGCCTTCTTGCCATTTGTCTTAACCACAGGCTTAATCGTAACTTTCTTACCTGCCTTTACTGTAAGCGATTTTTTCTTGACTGTAATCTTCGTAACGGCATTCTTCATAACTTTAATTTTAACAATCGCCGTCTTGCCGCTTCCGTCAGCTGCTGTTGCTCTGACAACCACAGTCTTACCTGCCGCTTTTTTCTTCACCGTCACTACGCCTGACTTGATAGAAGCATAGCCGGCAATCTTCGTATCAATAGAATAGGTAAGTTTCTTGTTGCTTGCATTCTGTGGGGAAACGGTAAACACTTTCTTCAAATCAAGCTTCTTGCCCACAGCAATTTTATATGTTTTAGCTGCAGGCTTGACAGAAGTTACTTTGACCTCCGGTGTTTTTACCTCCAGCTTAACAAGTCCGTTTACGGCAGCAAGCAAATCATTTCTGGCTTTATCAACTTCTGCTTGTGTGGCATTGACATTGGCTGCAACTGCGTTGGCATTGTTTAATTTCTGCTGCATATTTTTAAAACTTGCAGCCTCATATTCTGCTTCTTTCTTAGCCTTTGCCTCGGCAATCGCTTGGTTTAATGCAGCCTTATCCGCCAGCTTAGCAAGCCCTTTCATTGCAGTGTCTAACGCTTCTTTTTTACTATCGTAATCCACTTTGGTTGCCGTCTCTGGATTAAGATTTTTACAAGCCTCCAGGGCATCCTTCAATGCTTTCACGCTTGCCGGCGTATATTCAGATTCTTTTATTTCCTGAACTTTCTGCTCGGCTGCTGCAACAGAATTCTCCATCGCCTCTTTTGCCTCTGCGGTTTCCTTTTCCGTTACGGTAATTAATTTTATGTTCAAACTTTCTTCTGCCGCCTGCACCTGGGCTTTGGTGGCGCTCGCCCTGTTCAGTACCCTCTCAGCGCTGGTCAGCGCACTCTCAACCGCCTCCCAGTTTGCAAAGTCCGCTTTCCGCATCAATGGCTGTGCCATCGGTCATTTTCTCCGGCAGATAGATGACTGCCCTGTCATGTGTAGTTTTAACGTCATTGGGAACGATATCATATTCCGCCACAAACAGGCCCTTATATCCCTTCAAAGAATGGATTGCATCTGCCTTTTCCTGTGCTGAACTGTCACTTGTGCCCATTGCCACTGCATCCGCTACTTCCTCATCACACGGCAGCACATTGACGGTAGCTGTAAGCTGATACCCATTTGCCGTACCCATTACCGTATGCTTTCCGGCCTCCAGGCTTTCATCCCACTGTGCCCACTGTATATCTGCCGGAGCCATAGCCCCATTATCTGATGTTACTAGAGCCTTCGCCGGAAGGACCGGTGTATTGCCTTTTATCACCGTGTATTCCTTTCCAGTCACTGCAGCCGCATCCAAGACGGAAGCATCGTTACTATCTGTCCGCTGCGAAAAATAATACCCCTCCATACCATCTGTCTGCTGCTGCGGTATGGAAGCCCCCGCCGCACCATCCGAACCAGCAGCAGAAGCCATCTGTGCTGGCAGCAGAGTCGCTGTCATAGCAGCGACTAGCAGTAATGAATTTGCTTTCCTCCAAAATCTTTTTACCATTTCTCTCATCCCTTTCTTAGACTAAAAAATAAATATAATCGGATTTATTATAGCACATTAGGATAAAATTTTGTAAGAAAACATTGATTTTTGAGTTGGATTTTGTGCAAAATGCCTAATCATTACAATATGCTTTTCTCTATTGTCCCTTTATCAAGGGTTTGAACCTCAACAGAACAATTTGACAATCCATATCTGTCAAACTTATAACGGATATAATCTGAAAAATCATCTTCATGCGTAGATAAGATAAACTGATACTCCGTAAAATCAGTTCTCAGAACTTCCACAAAAGATGCAATATTCAATTCATCCATAGTTTGAATGGGGTCATCGATAAACATACATTTTAAATTCTGTTGTGCATATGTTTTATTCAAGGTAAGTGCAATCGCAATGGCAACAGCCGACAACTGCCCCGAACTTAATGTATATAACACATCATGCTCTTTTCTGCGCTCTGTTGCAAAACGAATTTTCCCACCTTTTACTTCCTGCATCCATATCCCCAATCCGCCCGGATAATTTTGCAGGATCCTTCCCGAGTACAGATAAAACGGAATTTTTAACTGATTAACCAGTTCTGATTTATAATCGTCAATATATTTTTTAACATTGGCACGTAATTTTTTTAAATGTTCTTCTACTGCAGCAAGCTTTTTCACTCTTTCCTCTAATGTCCTCTGTTCTTCTTTTTTCACTTCTAATTCCTTTTGTCTCCCCCCATAATATTCTTGTTCAACATAACGTATTTTTGCTTCTACTTCTTCCTCTGTTATGACCTTGACTTTCTCTCTACTATTCTGATAGTCCAGCGATAAAATATTATCATACTGGTATTTCTCTTTATGGTCATAATACTCGTCCGAAAGTACAGATTTCAATTCTTTTAGCCAGACAATAAATTCCCCTGCAATTTCATCTGCTTTATCAAAATCTTCTTCCGTAATCGTATATTTATTGGAAATTCCATATTCCTCGCTTTCTTCTATAAAGGACCGATAGCCTCTCGATATTTTATCCCAGTCTTTGTATAACTCCTTGCAGATATCACTCCCATGATACTTATACTTAGCCAAATATTCCTCTATCGGTATTTTGCAGTGTAAATCGTACACTTCTTTCAAACTATTAATATTCTGGTCTACCTGCTTCTGCGAATCTTCTTTCCCGCTCTCAAGCGCTGCCCGGCATGTATCTAAGGTCTGCATTAACACATCTTTATTTTTATAAGGATGCCCACATAACGGACACTGGTTATCTGGCAGTCCTTTATACTCACTATCCTGCCAAGCCTCCCACTCTTTCTTCAGCTGCTCTTGCAATCTGGTAATTTTGTCTCTTGCTGTATCTTCGGCTTTTACATTCTTTCGGCAATCTTTAATCTCATTCTTAATTCTTGTTACTTCTTCTAAATCTACTTGTAAATTTAGGATTTCTTTCAGTCTCTTATAATTATATTTTTCATAATCACCCCCACCTGCCTCTCGCTCAGCCGCCTCTAAAATCTTCAATATTTCATGATACTGCTCCAGCTCTGTTTTTAAAGAATCCAATTCTTCTGAATGCCCATTTAAATACAGAAATTTTTTCAAGGTCTCTTTATCTTTTATCTTATCTTCTATCCAATTATTTTTCTTGTCCTTTCTATACAAACCTATCTCTCGCGAAAAATATCCGGCTGCACGAACTCTTTCTGCCATTTCTAAAAGTTTATCTTTATTTTCTATCCTGGGATGCTCCTGATTCCACAGCGGATATTTGAGCTCATTATCTGCAATTAAATCCTTATATGTTACTTGCGACTCTTTATCAATTCCTTCCATCTCTTTTTCTATATTTTTTACTTCTTGCTTCTTCGTCTCAAACTCTCCAGAATATTTCTTCTTCAAATTCTGAAATACTTTCAATGATTTATCAACTTTTTGATAATTTTCCTCCTCTTTCTCAATTCCAAAAAGTTTCTGCAGCTCGGCATTCCTGTTTTCCTCTGACTTTGACAAAAACTGCAGACGACCTTCCTGCGAGACATAGTAAAATTGCAAATAATGATCTAAAATACCTTTCCCTAAGCACAATGATATTTCGCTATTTGCTTCTTCAATATCAGTATCTTCACAGACAGCTTTCCCATCCCAGACTAACGTTGTTTTCGTCCTTGATTTTATTTTTGAAGGATTATTCTCAGAACCCTTGCCTTCTAAAAGTTTCCTTATAATTTTATACTTTTCTTCTTCATCAAATATCCCTGCCACATATGTTTGAGTCCCATCTGATGGATTTTTTATTAAGCAGTCTTCCTCAAATGATATGTTCGTTTTACAGACTTTATTTTCAGAAATTCTTTTTACATCTCCAGTAAACAAATACTCCAGCGCATCAAAAATACTGGTTTTCCCATACCCATTGGGTCCATCCAACATTACAAGATTATTTTCATCTATATTTATCTCTATATGAGAAAATAATTTAAAATTATGTATCACTAATTTCTTTAGACGATATCCCATTATTTTTTCTCCTCCTCTGTATACCATTTACACAGAAAACTATCAAGTTCCTCCCCTGTATAATCTTTTATTTCTTCAATTTCTGTTAAGTTCATTTCTTTGATGTCGTTCCAGAAAATTAATCTTTTGTCATCTAAGCTATTTTCTATTATATCCATCAAATTCTTTTTTGTCTGTTCCCTCACCGCATTTACAGGCAAAAACGGCATTTTTATCAGCAGCTTTAAAATTGTTTTCGATATTTCATCAAACTCTATTTTTCCCTCATTTAACAACTTCAGCCTTTGCTGCATATAATCCCACAAATCCTTTTTTCCCATATTTCCCTCAAGATTACTGAGTTCTTCCTGCGTATAGGTGAGCGCTAATTATTTAAAGCAATAAGGATTTTCCTCCAGCTTTAATACTTCCCTTTCCAAACTTTCATTTTCAATCGTTCCCTCCGCGCAAAGCAATAGCGTTACATTTTTATCAAATTCTGGCTCTAATCTATCTCCCAACTCCTGCAGATTCCTATACAAAGTTCTTTGCCGATTCCCTAAATCCAAATTTTTCATGTCGGCGTTTCCAATGTCCAACACAAGAACATATTGAACACATTGTTCTTTTGATTCATAGAGGGCACAGGAAAATTCCGCTCCATTAATTACGCCCTTTATATAACTGCTAATCTCCTCTTTCCCAATTACAGTTTGATAATTATTTGTTCTTAAAATACTATCTACCAAATCAAACATTTCTCTCTTATGTTCCATACATCCAGTCCCCTTTTATTTATTCTCACTTACAAATTTTTCAGCATCCCATAAACATATATCTTTCTTCGCTGTTATTTTCAGATATGACCAATCATCTTCTGCTCTGGCTGATTCGGTCAGCCGTCTGCACATATCTTTAAGCCTTATTTTCTCCTCTTTCTGATCAGAAACTATCAGGGCATCAATCTCCATCCTCTCTTTCGCAAACTCCCTGTTTTCCAAGATACCGCTGCAAATCTTGTCTATGGTCTCATTCTCCGTAAGCCCTCTGCCAATCCCTTCTCTAATTGCCTGGCTTTTGGGAATATTGATATCTGTCAGGATACAATTATCTTTTCCATTTTGGTATATTACTTTGGCATTATGTACAATCTTTCCAAAGTCCATATTGTTCAGCGTATAAAAATAACTGTCTGCAAGACCAGCCACATCTACAATATTACTATCTTCATCCAGAATTTTATTGACATGCGGCGACATTAAATGGAATACTCTTTCCAGTTCAACGACAGACAATTCTTGAAACCATAATTTTTTCTCATGCAAATCACACTTCCCGCAGCCGCTCAGTTGGTCTCCTCTTTCAAATTGACACTCCTCACAATACTCTTCCAATTTTTCATAAAAGATATCTTTATTCCTCAATATTTTATATTCCCTAGTTCCAAGGCTTGTCTGATTTAAAATTCGTTCAAATACAGAAAACGGAATGCCTTTCCGATTTGGCTCATTTTCATGATTATCTGCAACATAACAATGTATCTGTTCCTGCAGTTCCAAACGATAATTATCTATGTTTTTCTCCCGCAGTTCGGCTTTTTCTTCTCCCCAATACTCCCGAATCAATTCCTTTATACGTTCCCTTGTGCTTTTCCTGTCCACATTAACATGATTTCGGTAATCATAGTATCGAATCCTGTTCAAAATATTATCTTTTGACAAATCAACTTTATCCAGACTTTTCAGATATTCTTCTATCGCACGTCTCAGATTCCCACTCAATATTTCTGATTCCTCTGATACTTCGTCCATGAGACGGTATATAGCTTCCCATAGCCCATTTCTATACGTTTTGAATGTTCCCTTTTTGTTAAAACGTTCTTTTAGTTTTTTTATCTTCCCGGTGATTTCAACATCATCAGAAAGCGCCTTTTTTAAATCTTTTTCTGTCTCCGGGACAAATCTTTCTATTACTTCTTTGACCTTGATATCCCAATCTTCCGTATCCAATTTATTACTTGTGTGAAGATAGGCCTTGGTTTGCTTATCCGTATTACTATTTTGAAGTCCCAAAGCCATTTTATATAAGGCTTCCTGGCAGTCCTTAATACTGTTATCCTTGGTAGCTTTTACCTGATGCGTACTGACTCTCCTGCCCTCAGCATAAATCGAAAAATCTTCCAAATCTTCAAGCAGGAGTTCACATTTCTCTATCGGAAACTCTTTGCCAATCATCCTCTCCAAGACTACAATCAACGCAATCTGTCCCTGAAATTCATAGCCATTCCAACTCGCTAATGCATTTCTGGGGTCTTTTGTATTTGGTAAATCCATCCTTATCCCCTCCTGCTCAAATTAAATTATCTGACATTATCATGATACTTCCCTATCTTCCCCTGTATCTCCCCTACTAACCGCTGAACCATACTTGCCGGACACATTTCTGACGGTTTCCTCTTGCCATCCTCCACACATTTCTGCAAAGATTTCTCCGCCAATAGAATTGCTTTCTCCTCATTTCCATGCCGCTTCAACTTCTGATATATATCTTTATCATTTTTAGAATACTTCTGCCTCGTAATTTTTTCAAATTTATCGGCAAAACGGTCACAACATGTAACAGAATCTATAATTACAGGCATTTCACCAAAATATGCATACAGCCATATTTCAAAACATGGATTGGACCATCCCTGCCCAACTCCATTTTCCTTAGCAACTTTGATTATCTCGTCAAAATCCTTTACCTGATCCCTGTCAAACACAATCCAGGGCATTCGGTATTGCGTCTCCTTGCCAGCAAGTTCCAATGCTTTCTCCACTAATTCAATTGTCTTTGCTTTCTCTACTTTTATCACCAGACGGTCTTTCAGTTCCGGTGGAATACTGTCACGCAGCCCTTCAAAAAAATTCTTTTCTGTTTCCTTTGTATCTGTCACAATCAGGTAATACCCCAGCTCCGGTACCCTTACCCCTACTTTTCTATTTCTGTCCCTTCTCTTCCCAGCTCTGGAATCACTGGGCTTTCCTCCCCCTTTATTTCCCATCTACAGTCCTTTCCGCCAACATGTCCATAGGCTTTAACGCTGGAATTGCCCCATAACTTCCTGTCAAATATTTCTTAGCCAACGGCTCATCCCGACGCACCTTATTGCCATCCTCATCCCGAAACTCAGCCAAGGAATAAAGTTCAGAAACTCCTTCTCTGTTTTTATTCACCATCCAAATC
The DNA here is from genome assembly GCA_910585895.1 of uncultured Lachnospiraceae bacterium. Classification (GTDB taxonomy): domain Bacteria; phylum Bacillota; class Clostridia; order Lachnospirales; family Lachnospiraceae; genus Petralouisia. The sequence continues at coordinate 7,777 of CAJUHY010000040.1, read as the reverse complement.
TCATCGCGGCGCAGTAATTCATTAGAAAACTGCCACACATCATGAGTCGTAAAAATCAATTGTGCATTCCGTATATTGATTTCCGGGGTTAAAAATGTCAAAATAATATTTCTTACCAGCAAAGGATGCAGTCTGGCATTTAACTCATCGACAAATAAGATTGCCCCATTGTCAAGCACTTCCTTCAAAGACGGATAAAGTGTGAACATTTTAAGCGTTCCGCTTGATTCCTGTTTCAGGGGAATAGAAGCCATTCCATTACTGTCTGCCGTCTTATGGACAGCATCAATCCGATAGCTTTTTCCAGCATTTTTACCCTCCTCCTGCGACAGCTCCTCCACCTGAAAATCCTGTATTGTTTCATCAAATGAAGCAAAATACCTCACTACATTTTCCTGCACATCCCTGCTGTCAACAAATCCTTCCGGCAAAACCCGGGAACGGAAAAAATTCTCTGCCGGGTCTCCAAAATCTATAATTTCATTATTTAAAAACCAATCCCTGACTTTTTTCAGCTTATTAATCCGCAGCTTAGAACCCAGTGACACAATAAGGGATTCTTTGTTTAAGGCTGCTTTGATATTTTCCACATGGCTTTTGGAAAAACCATTCATCTCCAATTCTTCTCCTCGTTTCCGATAGAAAATTGTCCGATACTTTCCCCTTGCTGTCTTGGCCTTAGAATACAGCCATTCTTCTACAACTTCATCTCTTTCCAAGGCAAATCCATATTGATAAGTTTTTCCAGTGTTTTCTGAATTATCAATGTAGAACACTTCAAATGTAGTTTCTTTCTCTCGGCTGTTTCCATCAAAAAGAAATGGCAAAACTTTCGGATAAACATTCCCTTCTCTCCGCCGACTCTCTTCTTCTCCTCCAAAATTGAAAGATTCTTCCACATAATAACTCATATATTCAAATGCTGCATATACATTAGACTTTCCGCTGGCATTTGCTCCATAAATAGCTGCAACCTTCAACAATTTGTCATTGGCAATCTCTGCCACATGTTCCTCATGTTCCGTTATCTTAGTTGCTGACAAATCCAATGAAACCTCATCCCGGAATGATTTGAAATTTTTAAAATTAAATTGTATCAACATATCTTCGTCCTCATTTATCTGAAATCATTTTCTTTTTTATATTATATCAATTTATCAAAAAAATCAACATCTAATTTCATTTATCCTTAAATTAGATGTTGATTTTCTGTCTTATTTGATTTTTTCTTTATTTTTGTAATTTTTTGATAAATCACCTCACTGCGATTTTCGTATCTCAATCAGCCGCAGTGCATCGTAATATATATCACCTTCATCTTCCAAATCAATCATAAATAATTACTCTTTGTTCTACTTTCTAAGTCTATATACACTCTTTAAAAATATCAGCAATTTCCCACAAACACATAGTTCAGATATTTCCTGGCAGTTTCTGCAAGACGGTATACCTGCGCCACTTCTGTCGCCTCACAGTCTGTCATCTGATATCTGGGGAAAAACCGGGTGACATGGAGGGGAATCTGAGAAATAGAGGCAATCCAGGCAGCCTCTTCTTCCATTTCTTCTCTGCTGTCATTCTCACCGGGAACAATCAAGGTGGTGAGTTCCACGTGGGAGCGGCTGGACGCATAGCGGATAAATTCTTTGACAACCTCAAGACTTCCGCCCAGCTTTTGGTAGTATTCATCCCGAAAACCTTTTAAATCAATATTCATGGCGTCTATATAGGGAAGAAGCGCCTCAAGAACCTGTATTGACGCTGTTCCATTCGTGACAAGTACATTTTTCATCCCGGCAGCTTTCACGAGCCTCGCTGTATCGCGCACATATTCCCAACCTACCAGTGGTTCGTTATAAGTAAAGGCCACGCCAATGTTGCCGTTCTTCTTATAAGCCAGGGCCCTGTCTGTCAGCTCTTCGGGAGAAAGATATACAGTATCCGAGGAGGTAAAATCAGCCATGGAAATCTCATGATTCTGACAGAACGGACACTTTAAATTACATCCGTAACTTCCCACAGACAAAACCATACTTCCCGGACAGAACATGTTCAGCGGTTTCTTTTCAATAGGGTCAAGCGCAAGAGACGTTATCCTTCCATAATTTTCACAGCGAATGACTCCGCCTACATTGATTCTTGCCTGACAAAGACCTCTTTGTCCCGGTTTCAGGTGACACTGATGCATACAGGTGTAACAGATTGTTTCCATAATTTTCCCCCTTCGGCATGGTAGTTTACAGTTTCTTTCAGAAATGCCGGACCACCTCAAAACGTTCCAGCGAAACAGCTTCCCGCTCACCGATTCCTGCCTTACGTCTGGCAATGGCAATCTGTTCTTCCACAGTATCTACGCCGTCCAGATTGGGAAGCAGCAGACCTCTTTTACGTCCTTTGGTAACGACCACACCATATTTTTTAACGTCCAACAGTTCCGGGGAATCTATTGTTTCCATTTCTCCCAGCACATCTACACTGATGGTCAGCCTGTCAAGTTCTGCAGGTTCCACGGGTGCAAACCTGGGGTCTTTTGTGGAAGCGCTGACGGCGTTATGGATAATCTCTTCTGCTACAGAGCAACAGGTAGGCGCAAGCGTTCCGATACACCCCCGAAGGCTTCCCTCTTTCTTGATGGAAACAAAAACCCCTGCTTGCTGAAGATACATTTCCTGCGGCAGATTTTGCGGCGGATGTATAATTTCCCCAGTACGGATATATGTTTCAATAGTATTTCTTGCCAGCTTAACGTAAGAATCTTCCTGCTCCTGCCTCTGTGCAATCCGGCTACGCTCTTTTTCTTGATAACGCTCTTTAAAATTCCGCATCTCATCCGCCCCGCAAACCTGATAACAGCAAACTCCATACCCCACGCCAAAGGGACCCTCGTAAGACAGACGTTTTACTTCCACCTTTGTCCTGTCCAGAGCGCCCGCCATAATTGTAAAGGAGCGGTGCCCGCATTCGCCAGCCTTCTCACAGAAATCCTCCGTAAAATCAAAAAGGTCCATAAATGCTCCCGTTTCCATAACCTCCATAATACGGCTGTCATATTCAGGCCCCTCTTTACGGTAGCCGTAAGGTCCTTCTTCTTTCAGCCGGTGGGACAAATCGCCGCTGGCAATTATTACGGTTTTCCGGTTAAGGAAATCCGCTGTTTCCCGGATAGCCTGTCCAAGCTCATAATGAGTGGTGAGGGAACAGCCGGACAGTCCGATTCGCACTAACCGGTAATCCTGCCAGTACTGATTTACAAAATAGAGCGGAACCATCGTGCCATGGTCCAAGGATTTGCCGCGCTGTCCAAGGACTCCGGCAGGCAAGTTCTTATTATCTGCCAGTTGGCAGAGCTTATCTACAAATTCCATATCATAGGAAACTGACATTTTCACATGACCTGCCCCAAATTGCCCGAAATCGCCTTTGGCTTCCTTTCCGGGAGAAATGTGAAAATAGTCCGCATACATTGTCTGATGCGGGGAAATGAGGATAATCGTCTCCGGCTCCTGCCTACTGACTCTCCTGGCAGTCTCATGAAAGGCATCGATTGTATCCTGTATGGCTCTTTCCTGCCCTTTGCCGATATCCGGTATGATAAGCGGGGGGTGGGGGACCATGAATGCTGCAGTTATTGCCATAGTACTATTCTCCTTTTTAATTTTATTATAGCAGAAAAAACTCCTTTTGAGTAAGAATTCTCATTTCTCGATTTCTTACTCAAAAGGAGCATTTGTTTTCCTATACAGAAACTGAAATATTTATATCGGATTCTGAGGAGTTTTTAACTGCTTCTCCAGTTTTTGTATATATGACAGGCTCCAGCTTATTGGCAGCTGTTGTCTCTTGCGCAGACACATCGCTGCTCAATTCTTCACGTTCTTCTTTGCGTTTCTGAATGGCATTTTCGAGTTGTGCCTCAGCTTTTTCCCTTACTTCTTTTGCCTCTTCCTCCATTCCTTTATCGGCCTTTGCCTGATACTCTTCTGCCTTGCCTGAAAAATCACCGGCATATTCCATAGCCCTCGCCATCGTCCCTGTATCGCCCTTCCGCCTTGCTTCTTTAAAAACCCCAAACGGCGTATTCAGCAGATTCATATTTGTTCTTGCCCCGACAAGACCTTCTATTGTTTTTATATGCATAACATATCCTCCTTCTGAACCAATATACATGAAAACAAAAAAGCAGTAACTTGTTCAGGTATTATCAGTAAAAAAAGGTATGCTGCCGCCTGTAGGCATCATTATCTTTCTGGCTTAATTCGCCCTCCACCTGCTGCAATTTTCTCTCCAGTTCTTTGACCTTCTGTTCGTCCCCGGCGGCTGACTGAATCTGCTGTTCCAACTGCTGCTTCTTCTCTTTCAGCCTCTTAATTTCCCTGTCAACCATATCTGTATTTCCGGTACATTTCTCTGCAGGTTTTCCCGAATTATCTGCATTTACTCTTGGCTGTCCGCCACCCGCATTTTCTTCGGAATTATCCGCATTTACCTTCGGCTGTTCCTTCCCATCTGCATCGCCGGCTTTCTTTGGGTCCTCAAAAAAGACCTTTGGGTTGCCATTTTCATCCTTCCCTACCCGGTACAAACCGCTGGGCTTCTTGCCGGATTTTTCGCTGCTGATATATTCATCATGTGAACCTGATATTTTATCTGACACCTTTTCAGCCTTCTGCTCCTTTTTGGCTTCCTCTGCTTTTTCCGCCCTTGCAAGGGACTGTTTTTCTTTCAGCTGCTCTGCATAATTGGCTTGGGAACGATTATAATTTCCATTGATTTCCATTGACATAATCCTGCCTCCTTATATTTTTGTTGTCAGGCAGTGTCGTCCGCAAACTCCAGCTTTCCTCCTGCCCTCCATAACTTCTTTCGGCTGGTTAAAACAGTGAATAAAGTGATTTGCAGTGAGCTGCTTTGTCAATGCGGTAAAATGCAAAGAACTCTATGTAACTATAATTCATAGTATCATCTAATCATTACTTCCGTCCGCTTTTTTACAATTTCATGAAAATCCTCCTTGACCATCTCATATTTGGATGGGTCCCGCAGGACTGCTGAAGGATGGTAAGTTGCGGTCAGCGCACAGTTTTTGCGATAAATCCACGTGCCATGCTGCCTGGTAATTCTAAAATCCGCGGAAATAATACGCTGCGCCGCCACACGCCCCAGGCAGACAATGATTCTGGGTTTCAGAAGGTAGGTCTCATATTTAAGATAGGGAAAACACGCCTCTTTCTCTCCATCTTCGGGGTCGCGGTTGCCTGGAGGATGGCATTTTACAATGTTCGTAATATAAACTTCCTCTCTGGTCAGCCCACAATCCTGCAAAAGGCTGTCCAAAATTTCCCCGGATCGTCCGACAAAGGGAATTCCCTGCTGGTCTTCCTGTCCGCCAGGCGCCTCGGCAATCAGCATAATATCTGCCTGGTAGTTCCCACGGCCCATGACAGGACGGTTTCTGGTCCTGCTCAATGGACAGTGGGTACAGGCAGTGATATGCTGTTCTATGTCGTTCCATGTGTGTTGCATAAGTTCTCCTTGTATCTTTATGCATCTTTCATCAATTTTCGTTTTCCTGCGCTACAATCTCCTCCAGCTGCCCGCCGTCAACCAGCTTGCCGCTCAGCCAGCCTTCCACGCCATCCATCGTATCATAAACCCGCAGCCAGTACCGTTCACCATCATAAATGCACTCCTGCAGATAGAGAATCTGGGAATTTTCATTCACACGGCCGACAATGTTCCCATCATCGCTCAAGTCCGGTTCACTCCTGATATTCGCCCCAGCTTTTCCCTCATCATTCAATTGAATATAGACAGGCTCTGTCTCCCCTGGCTCAGTTTCTGCCTCTTCGGCAGCAATCGTCTCCTCTACATCCTCCCTTTTCACGAACAGCGGCGGATACTGTTCACAGCCCTTAGAAAAAAATGTTTCTATCTGCTGGAAAAAAGCCTTGCAATTTTCTGCACCGCTTAAATATTCTTCTGATACATATCTGGAAAACGGCAAATCCACGAACACCGCCCCCAAATATATGGCAATAACGATAATTGCAAGCAGTATCCTGCGCCTTGGATGATTTCTTTTACTTGCGTCTTCCTCCGTCTTTTTCTGCAGCCAGTCAATCATCCGATTGTCAATTGCCACCGCCCATTTATTATCTCTTCCCAGTATGTACACGGTCTCTTTGACGATGATGCACCACACTTTCGCCAAACGGATTCTCAGCTTACATTTATCCGCAAGGATGCGAAGCCCCCATAATGCCAGACACAAGAGACCCGCAAAAAACACAATCTCAAACAAAAAACGTACCGGCCAGCTTAGCTGGTAGAAACTCTGCCATGCGCCATAGTAATATTTTAACCATGCGCTGCTCATAGGAAATCACCGTCGGCAGGCGTCTCTGCCTTCTCATCTTCCCTTGCGGCGTATGCCACATCTGTCTGCCCGCTACTGCGCATTTCCAGCGCTCCCCCGCTGCCGGCAGGCTGCTTCTGCTCTATTTCTCCAAATTGTCTGTTGGATAATATGTCATTGATTTTGACCATAATTTCATCTGTTGGAATCAAATCGCTTTCCATAGCTACCTTCAGCATATTCATCTCTTCTGCCCTGGCCTTTATAATATAACTGTACAATTCTTTGCCGTCTATCTTCCCCTCTAAATATTCATTGGCAACAGGCCCTAAAGCGCCAAAATTCTGCAGCAGCATCCTTATCTGCCCAATTTGCTGCATCTTCAAGGCGCTTTCACTCTCTGCAATTGCCGCCCTATGTTCATTACCAGCAATCTGCACATTCTTCCGATTGTCGGAAAGATGAATATCCACTGCCGAATCCCTGTCAGATTTCAAAATTTTCTCAGCCGCCTCATCTAGACGAACCTCCACTACAACCCGAAACCTCAATCCCGCAAATTGCTTCAGTGCTCGTCCAATATCTTCGTCCAGCTCTCTCTGCAGTTCCCATCCCTGCTTTATCTGCCACCTTTTATGCTGCTTCACCATGCATTTTTTCACAATTTGGCAGAGAGTGTCTTCCTCCATCCATTCTCCAAAATAATATTCCTGTACATCCTGTATTTCACAGGAAAGACTAACATCAACCTGAAAATTGAAATCGGTATTTGCCATGACAACATGAAACTTCTGTGTAAATCCTTGTTTTCGCAAGGAAAATGTCACTTTCCTGTTATAATGTTCTCGCCGCACTGCTGAAGAAGAATATTTCACTCCCCGGCTGACAACCATGCTCTTTTTGAGGCCAGCGCCCTCCTGATACAACAGAAAACATTCCCCTTCGTTCGGTTCCGGCACTTTTTCAGTAAACTTTAAACTAAACCCCTCTTCCCTTATTATAAACTCACGCATTTCTCGCCCTCCTATGTATTTTACTGCAGATATCCTGCTTCTTTTCCTCCGGGTAAACTTCTAACACCTTATCTATAAACCGTTCCACGCTGTACCGGGAATCTGTTCCTGCTATCTTGGCGTCATACCTTGCCAACAGGTCATAGAATAATTGCCTGTAATGCCCGCACTCCCATACCAGACGCCATAAAAAGCAGAGCTTGTCCGATACGGCATGTCCGGCTGTGCACAGCATAATTAAAATGACTTCCTCTCCCTTCCGGGGTCTTGCCTGACTGACGTCAATCGCAAACAGCCTGAGGAACAGTCCGAACAAATTCCACCTCTGCGTCTGGGAAACCTGCTTGTTCACCAGTTCTTCCTTCATCAGATGTTGTCCATATTAATTATCATGTCCGACGGCTCCTGA
>CAJUHY010000039.1:19360-25470 GCA_910585895.1 uncultured Lachnospiraceae bacterium | reverse complement strand
GGAAAGCTAGCTTTCCAGACGCTTTTTGTGCAAGATGTCTATGCTGCCAAAGGCAACAAGACCTTTTGGTACTATAATATAAGCTGTATAAAAAATGAGAAAACTCAAAAATATTATATCATTGATTTTTACCGAAAGCAATGATATAATGCTGAGTGGTGAGTGGGGCAAAACATCATCTTACAGTTTACTCTCACGCTATTCGCAAAGACGCACAGCAGCGCGAATCATAATAAAAAGAGGAGGTTCTACTATTTTGAAACCGTGGCTTATTGTATTAATTGTAATTACTGTCATTCTTGTGGCGGCAATCATTGCACTTTACATACTTGGCAAGAAATCACAGAAGAAAAAGGAAGAGCAGGAGGCACAGATTGCTGCCGCTGCACAGACCATTTCCATGCTGGTGATTGACAAGAAACATATGAAGCTAAAAGATGCCGGGCTTCCCGCTGCCATTTTAGAACAGACGCCCAAGCTTCTGCGCCGTTCTAAAATGCCTATTGTGAAAGCAAAAGTCGGTCCTAAAATCATGACGTTCATCTGTGAGGAGTCTATCTTTGACAGCATACCGACTAAGAAAGAAGTCAAAGCCGTAGTCAGCGGTCTTTATATCACTAAAGTACGGGGACTGCGCGGCGCTATGGAAGCGCCGCCCAAGAAATCAAAATTCAAACAGAAACTTGAACAGTTAAAACAACAGCGCAGCGCAAAATAAAAAAGACCGTAGGCACAAACTAAGAATTATGCCTACGGTCTTTTTTGTACTCTTCATCCTGTTCTCCTCCTTATCATTTTGCTATCTAATAGGTAATTGCGAAACCCACTAATTTACTTAATCTCATGTGCAATTCAGAAAAATTAAGTAAAAATATTTTCATATACAGAAACTAAGAAATGCATTCAGCACCATGGAAATGAGACTCAAAAGACGCTGGAAGCCTTTGCTGACAGGGGCTTTCGTAGTAAGAGGCTCGTTGGAATGCTCGGTGCGTTCAGCATTTTGTGTTTCTGTATTAGGAAAATAGATAAAGTAATTGTATCAATTGCACATGAAATTATATTAATTCTGGCGTTTCGCAATTTCCTATTGCTGTCTTAAATGATAAGAAGTTACCACAATGAAAAGACCATTTTTATCAATATTTCATCAATCATACTGAATCATTTCATCGAGATTCTCATGAAGTCTGCCCAGATAATCCTCCATCTCTTCCCTGAGTTCCGCACGGCGCAATGCAAATTCAATATTAGCCTGAATAAATCCAACTTTACTGCCCACGTCATAACGATGTCCCTTGAAATCGTAAGCATACATCGCCTGTTCTTTCGCCAGCCGTTTCAAGGCATCGGTCAGCTGGATTTCACCGCCCTTGCCCGCATCCTGCGTCTCCAAAAAACGAAAAATTTCCGGCGTAATAATATAGCGTCCCAGCACTGCCACGTTAGAAGGCGCCTCCTCCATGGAAGGCTTTTCTACCATGTCGTTTACTTTGTATACACGCTCGTCCACCTGTTTGCCGGCAATGATTCCGTATTTGTCCACAACTTCATGCGCCACCGTCTGCACACCAAGGATGGAAGTCTGATACTCTTTAAACACATCCAGCATCTGCCCCAGACAGGACTGTTTGGAGATTACCACGTCATCCCCCAAAAGCACGGCAAACGGCTCATCACCAATAAAATGCTGTGCGGCAAGGATGGCATGTCCAAGCCCTCTTGGCTCTTTCTGACGGATATAGTGGATATTTGCCATATCGGAAATTCCCTTTACCATGTCAAGCATCTCCTGCTTGTCACTCTTCTCAAGTTCCAGCTCCAATTCTATGGAGCGGTCAAAATGGTCTTCAATGGAACGCTTATTCCTGCCTGTCACGATGATGATATCCTGAATTCCCGCCTCCACAGCTTCTTCAATAATGTACTGGATGGTCGGCTTGTCCACAATTGGCAGCATTTCCTTGGGCTGTGCTTTTGTTGCCGGCAGAAACCTCGTCCCAAGTCCTGCTGCAGGTATAATCGCTTTTCTTACATTCATCATATAATATGTCTCCTTTTCACGCTATGACAGTGTAAATTCTCCTGATTCCTTTGATTTGATATTCATGATAATAGAACAATCTGCCAAATGCTCATAATTCACTTCCAGATTATATTTGACTCTCACATCAATATTATCCTCCGTCTCCGCAATATCAACGCTTTTGGCGTCAATGCCAATCAGAAGGCTCCCGAAGGGGGTGTTGTAATAAGAAACATTTTTCTTATTTTTTTCAAACACCATATGTACGTTGGACACGCCTTTCTTGGTAATGTCCAAAGAGTCCTCCGTTAGTTTGATGATATTGCGCGTGTTTCCATCAAACCCTTCCATCACCTCATCATACAGGATATAGTGTTTGCCATTTTTCTTGTAATAATCCCCGGCGGTAATTACTTCCACCGGTTCAACATCTTCCTCATCCTGGGCTGCAAACTGCAGCCCGCTGATGGACAACAGTACATCTTTCGTCATAATTACTCCTCAATATGTATCAACTGCGCCTCTTCAATCTCACAGGGCAAAATTGAATTGGCAAAATTTTTGAACTTCTCTGCTGCATCACTGACATAAAACTGGTACATTGGCTCTTTCTCCTCTTTGCCATCATTGGAAATGCCATGCTGAGCCAACAGCCGTTTTAACCCCTGCGCTGTCTCATATGCCGGATTTACCAGGCTGACCTTACCACCCATGATTTCGCCTATCATGGAACGCAGCAACGGATAATGGGTACAGCCCAGAATCAGGGTATCAATGTCCGATTCCTGGAAATACGCAAGATACCGCTTTGCCACTTCAATGGTCACCGGGTCTTTCAGCCACCCTTCCTCCACCAGAGGCACAAACAAGGGACACGCTTTCCCCAAAACGGAAGCTCGGGGATTATGCCTGTGTATCATTTCCGTATAAATATGGCTTCCCACAGTTCCTTCGGTCCCAATAACGCCAATTCTGCCATTGTTGGTGATTTCTGCCGCAACTTTGGCCCCCGGTTTGACAACGCCGATAATCGGCATCTTCATTTCCGGGCGAAGCGCCTCCAAAGCAAATGCACTTGCCGTATTACATGCCACCACTATTGCTTTTACGCCCTTAGATTCCAGAAAATGGATAATCTGTCTGGAATAACGCACTATCGTCTCCCTGGACTTGCTTCCATAGGGCACCCTCGCCGTATCCCCGAAATAGATTATCCTTTCCTGCGGAAGCTGACGCATAATTTCACGCGCCACAGTCAGACCTCCCACACCCGAATCAAAGACCCCGATGGGGGCATATTTTTCCTTTTCAAACGATTGATTCATCTCATTTTCTCCACAAATTACATCATACACATGTATATTAACTGTTTTGGTGTGAAAATGCAAGTGGTTGGAAAGAATTACAGAAATGGTCAATGCTTTTCGGCCTGAAAATTTTACAGCAACTCCTGCAGTTTTTCCCACAGTGCAAACTTGACTTTATAATTTTTCCCCTCCATCAGGCTCTCGTACTCTTCCGTGGTCAGTGCACGCTGCAAAGACTCCTCCGCCTCCTCATCCACAACTTCGTAGACACTGTTAAAAAAACAGAGATTGGGGTACATCACGCACCACCAGTTATGTCCTCCTCCCTCTCCAATCACTACCTCCAACGCTTCATACCTGCCCGCCGGAAATGTATAATTGCCATAAGTTTTTTCAGGAAAATCCGTAACTGTCAAGGAAGCTGACACCTCATATGTATACCCTTCCCGGGCTACCACCTGCTCAGCCGTTTTGGCTATTTCAGGCAGTCTTTCCCTGATAACCTGACGACTTGCTCCTATATCAGATATGCCAGAAAGCGCAGGCTGCATATAAGCCCCTACCGCATCCCTCACTTTTAGCTTCAGTTCCTGGTCTTTCTCTCGGTCACTGTTAGCACGCACATGGAAACGGATGACTTTCCCTGCAATCTCCTCCGTCATCCGCTGCTGACGATATTGCACGATTCCGCAGCAGATAATCGCTGCCGCTGCCAATATTATTCCTGTCTTTAGCCATTGCTTCATTCTTCCATACCTTCCTTAAATATATTTTAGGGAAATGCTTAATCAGCGTCTCCTATATTTCACCGGCTAAGGAAAGTATTTCCAAATAATTTGTTTTTAATCAGAAAAAATACAAAGTCTTAATCATTCCATCAAGACTTTGTACCTTTATAGTTTATGGTAACTGTTTGATTTATTGGGTTTCTATTTATGCATTAATTATAATGTATGATTGCACAAGTGTAAAGTCTTTATTCAAGAAATGCACAGTTCACACTCACCAATTTAAGATTTCAATATCCACTTCAAACATCTGCTGAACATTTTGGCTGTATTCATCCGGCAGGTTTTTATAAACCTGGTAAAGTCCCCGGTTCAGTCCTCCCAGTGAAATATAACTGTTTGTCATGTCAATCTCATATTCCTCACGCAGCTTTCCAGCACATCTTTGCAGCCCCGTCAAAATATGCTGCTCCATTCGCTGCTCCATCTGGTATTGCTGTCCTACAGAATTTGCCTGTCCGATTTTCATCCTTCCCTGCCCGGTAATGGACACAGTCACAACCGGCTGCCCCTCTTCCTGCTCCACACTTGTCGTTACCCGAATATTTGAAATTTCAGCCACTTCCTCCTTATCAGGCTCGCAGGTAAATGTCTCCAATAATCCCTGGGAGAGAAACACCTGCATCGCTTCTTCCACTGTAAGGATTCCACGGTATTCAAAATTCTCAATTGCCGCATACGCGCTGACCGTGGGACGGTTACCCTGCTCTGTCAAAACAGGAATCAGCAGCAGTTCATTCTGGTTGTGCCACTGATTAATCAGGCTGCCTACAGTAGCAATTTTTTTCTGGCTGAAATCTTTCTGGCTCTCTAACATCTCCTCAAGATAAGTGCCCATGGAACCTTCTGTCTCCTCTGTGAGCGTAAGTATTTTAGCCGCTGAACTGCTGCCGACAAATAAGCTGATATTTCTGGCTGCACGCTCCTGCTGTTCCCAGACAAGCAACAGATTCCGCAAACGCTTAGGCTCAGAAATCAAATTTTCCCCAATCACCACTGCTTTCAGATGGTTGTAATCGAGGATACGGTTGGTATTATTTTCATAAGATTTTTCCACATGGAACAAATCATCACCCTCTAAGGACATTGCCATCGGCGTATCCACGGTCTTACCTTTATCCGATATCTGGGCAAGGTCCGGGAAATCAAAGCTGACTACCAGCTTGCGTTCTGTCTCCTCTTCCTCGCCTTTTTCCTTTACCTGTTTCCCTTCCGTTTCTTTTCCGCCTGTCTTTTCCTGCGCTTCCTGCAAATCTATGCCAACCGCCAAAGGAAAACTGCGCTGCTCCAGTTCCACAGACTCACAGCCGCCCCAAAAAAGCATTCCCATACATGCTGCCGCCAAAATCCTACTCTTTCGCATCCGTTTGTACCCCCTTTCCCATCTTTCTGCCCATTTTCATCTGATTTACAAGCAGCAGAATCAGCAATATCAAAAACATGCCTGGCAGTGCGATACAGTACTGGTATATCTCATAAATTTCTGCCAAAAACTGATGTTCAAACAATCCTCTGCCCACAAAAAAAGCAATCAACGCCACAAGATACAGACTGTAATGATGTTTCGTTTCATGACACAATTCTTTCAGTACCAGACTTCCCTGAAAAATTCCTGTATTCAGAAGTGCAAACAACGCAAAAAACCACACCGCCGTCATCAGCACATCCTGTCTGGTAAAAAATCCTCCTGGAAGGTTAATCATGCCCATCAAGGTTAAGACGGGACGCTTCAATATTCCCATAGCATTCTGCCCAAACGCGCCCAGGATTACAAGATAAATAAAAATGTTCAATAAGGTCGACGCCAACAGTGAATCGCGTCCGCAAGCTGCCAATTTTTCTGGATTTCTGCTAAACGGCTTTAAAAACAATAGGGCGCAAAGCGGCAGCAGGAAAATCAATACCGATGTACTCCCTCTCAACAACTGCACTCCATCGGAAGCTACAATCGGCGTCCAATAAGATGTGTTTATCTCCGGAACTGCCATA
>CAJUHY010000039.1:0-19350 GCA_910585895.1 uncultured Lachnospiraceae bacterium | reverse complement strand
TGCCATAATCAACATCAAAAGCAGCGGTATCCCCAGAAACCAGAAAATAATTTCATACACCCTCGCCCTGCCTTCAATACCCCGGATACTGCCATAAACTGCCAGAAGAAGCAGCAAAATGCCGATTACCGGAAAAGCGCCTTCCGGCAGCAGCCAGCTGAGGGTCAGCGTCGTCAGTTCGAACAACACATATCCAGACAAGGTTACAAAATATAAGAAATAGAATACCATAAACACATCTGCAATAATCTGCCCCACTGTGTCTTTCATGTAACCATAAAAGTCTGTATCCATATGTTTCAAATTAGCTCCCATCAGCCACAAAAAAACCGCACCGCCCACCATTCCCAACAACAGGCAGAATATTCCGTCCGCCCCCGTCATGGCAGAAAAAATACCCGGAAGCACCAGGCTGCTAATGCCAAAAATGTCCAAGACAAAAAGCCTTCTTATCTGCCGTAACGATATTTTCCAATTATCTGCAAACATATTTCCAGCTATTTCCCCTCTCCATTTCTTTTTTGTTCCTCATTGAATTTCAGCCTAATGCGCGCACCTCCTTTGGTATATATGGGACGTTTCTTTAAATAATCCAAAGGAAGGCGGAGGAAAGTATCTCGTTCATCCTGATATCCGTTCAAATCCGCTCCCACAAAGGGTGCAAGATAAGGGATGCCAAAGCTTTCCAGATGGGACAGATGAATCAGTACCGCCAAAAGCCCCAGCAGGAAACCGAAAAATCCCAGAGAACCACAGAGGAAAATAAACATAAACTTGAGAATCCGAAATGATGTGGCAAATTCCTCATTGGGCACAGCAAAAGAACACAGAGCCGTCAATGCCACCACAATCACCACAATTGGACTGACCACATTAGCGTCCACCGCTGCCTGCCCGATAATCAGACCGCCGACAATGCCAATTGTGTTTCCGTTGGCTCCCGGCAGCCGCACGCCGGCTTCCCGCAATAATTCAAATGCAATTTCCATGATGAACACTTCCACCATTGCCGGGAAAGGCACCCCCTCCCTCGATGCTGCCAATGACAACAGCAAATCAGTAGGCAGAATTTGGGTGTGGAAATTTGTCATCGCCAGATAAACTCCTGGAAAAACCATTGCCAGAAAAGACGCCACATAACGCAGAACCCTGGTAAAGGAAGCAATCTCCCAACGGCTGTAATAATCATCGCTGGTCTGGATAAAGGTGTTGTAAGTCGTTGGCAGAATCAACGCAACCGGAGAGTTATCCGACAGTAAGACAATCCTGCCCTCGAGGATTGCCATGGCAGCGCGGTCCGGGCGCTGGGTAGTCTGAAATTGCGGAAAAGGAGAATATTTGCGCCGCTCCGTGAGCTGCTCAATAATTCCGCTGTCTAAAGCGCCGTCTATCTCAAACTCCTGCAGCCGCCTTTCTATTTCCTCAAGTATCTCCGGGTGTATTAAATCTTTCATATATACGAGGTCCACATTGGTATTCGTGCGTCTGCCCGCAAAACTTTCCCGTACTTTCACATGCGGGCTGCGCAGACGCTTGCGGATTAACGCCGTATTTATCTTGACGGATTCAGAAAACCCTTCGTTGGAGCCACGGATTACCTTTTCCGATTCCGTCTCATACACACCTCTGCCAGGATAGCCCTTGTCTGGGATTTTCAAGGCTTTATTATAGCCCTCCAGAAACACCAGTGCATCCCCGGTAAGCATCCCCTGAGCTGCATCCTCTATCGTCTCAAAGGGCTTGGAATCCGAAATATCATAGACATTGTCCCTGACATATGATGCAAGCTCCTCCTCGGGAAGCGTCCGCAGTTTTCCCAGAAACTTTCCCACTGCCGAATCCTTCCAATCTACACTGCTGACTGATACTTCAATATAGGCAATATAGCATTCGCTCTTTAAATTCTTTCCAATCTTTATTTTCCGTTTCTTGATATCTGCACAGTCAGAAAACAACTCCTCAAAATTTTTGATATTTTCCTGCAAATCAGGAACAATCTGTATTGGCATAAATCCCTCCTATACAAAAAGAATAAGCCTAAACCCAGGCTTACCCTTTACTCCATTGCTATTATATTTTCCGAAATTTTCCTTTTTATCCCTTTTCCATAAATTTTTATCTAATTCCTGTTGTATATGCTCGTCAGATATACCTGCTTTGCCAGATTGCTTTCGCGCATTTTCGTATATGCCTGCATTGCCAGCTCGTTATCGTCAAACAGCCCAAACACAGTAGGACCGCTGCCGCTCATCATGGCATTTAACGCACCCATCTGCAGCATCTTTTCACGTATCTTATCAATCACCGGATAATGGGGAATTGTCACCGTCTCCAATACATTCTCCATATAAAACGCTATCTTGTATAAATTTGCCTCCTTAATTCCTTCCATTAATCTGTCGATACGCGGATGACTCTCAATCTCATCCAATTTTAAATTCTCATAGACAAACTTCGTAGAAACACTGATTGGCGGCTTTGCCACCAGTACCTGGCAGGGGGGCATAGGCGGCAATGGGGTAAGTTTCTCACCAATCCCCTCGGCAAGGACTGTCCCCCGCAAAATGCAATATGGCACGTCCGCTCCAATCTGCACTCCGCGCTCCATCAGCTGTTTCTTAGACAAGTTGAGGCGGAACATCCGATTGATACCATACAGCACTGCAGCTGCGTCGGAACTTCCTCCTGCCATTCCTGCCGCAACCGGAATAAATTTCTGTAAATCAATAAAAACGCCCTCTTCTACCTGAAATTCATCCATCAGCAGCTTTGCCGCGCGGTAGGCCAGATTGCCCTCGTCCTCCGGCACATAAAAAAGATTGCTTTTGAGGCGGATTCCCGGCTCTTTTGTTCTTTTTATGGCTATTTTATCATACATTCTCAGCGTCTGCATAATCATACGTACCTCATGGTAACCATCCTCTCTGCGCCGCAGCACATCCAACCCCAGGTTAATTTTTGCAAGCGCTTTCATCCTCATTTCCAACATAGCGTTTCTCCTTCATTTCCATTCATCTAATGTTATTATTGGTATCATTGATTCAAAATATATTGCCATTTTTCTTCCTATTTCACTGCTACCTGAATTATACTGTGGGATGGTAAATTATACAAGCACAAAATCCTCTCTCAGGAATCTCAAGATTTTTCTAAGCCAGTGTTAATTTTTTCCTTCCCCGACCGATATAAATTATGAGAACTATAAAATAATGGTTACGGATAACCAATTTAGTATGCCAAGGAGGGATACATCATGAGTGTAAACAGTGTAAATGCTACAACCGCTTATACCCCAAAATATCAGAATACTTACAACAATACTGCAAAGGTTGAGGAAGACAAAAAATCAAAAGATGAGGGCGTTGTATATCAGAAAGGCTCCTCTTCCACCAAAGCTACCTACGCTAAGGAAGATGTTGTTGCACGTTTAAAGAAAGATGCAGAAGACAGGACTTCCCAGCTGAGAAGCCTGGTACAGCAGATGATGGGCAATCAGGGAAACAGAATCGGACAGGCAGACGATATGTGGCGTTTCCTCGCTAAAGGTAATTTCACGGTTACTCCTGACGTAAAAGCTCAGGCTCAGAAGGATATTGCAGATGACGGATACTGGGGTGTGAACCAGACTTCTGACCGTATCATCGAATTTGCAAAAGCTTTAGTAGGAGATGACCCTGAGAAAGCCGAGCAGATGCGTGCTGCTTTCGAGAAAGGCTTTAAGGCAGCTACCAAATCTTGGGGACAGAAACTTCCAGATATTTCCCAGAGAACTTACGATGCTGTTATGTCTAAGTTCGATGACTGGGCAGGCGTAGAAACAAAAGCTTAAAACCATGCTTGTTACCCGCAGCAATCAGACACCCGCTTTCACACATGATAGTGCAGAAAGCGGGTGTTTTTTCTCCAAAAGATTAGAATCTCAAATATATAACGCAACACATACAGAAAGGACGAAATTATGGCAATCATGCTTCTTCTATGCTGTGCCGTCATCCTCTCCTGTATCATAGCAAACCGCTTTTCTAACAAATTCGGAATGCCCGCACTGCTTTGCTTCATGGCTCTTGGTATGATATTCGGCTCTGACGGACTGTTTAAAATTTCCTTCAATAATTACCAGATTACAGAACAGCTCTGTACCATCGCATTAATATTCATCATGTTTTACGGCGGCTTCGGCACCAAATGGCAGACCGCGCGTCCTGTTGCCGTAAAAGCAGTTTTACTCTCAACCCTGGGAGTAGTAATCACGGCAATGCTCACCTGCCTCTTCTGCTATCAGATATTGCACTTTCTGAAACATTCGACTGCCCCCCTTTTAGAAATTGAGAGCGGAAGCAACGACCCCATGGCATATATGCTGACAATGATAGCCCTTGCCATGATTTCCGGCGACAGCAGCGCTTCTGTACCGGTGATGCTGCTTACACAGATTGGCATTGGCATTGGAATCGGCATTGCCAGCGCTATTCTGGGCATATTTGCCCTCCGCAAAGATGACCTGATTACCCTTGGTATGGACACAGTTTTTGTAATTGCCCTGGTACTTCTCTCCTATGCGCTGCCGACTGTCTTAGGCGGCAATGGTTATCTGAGCGTATATCTGACTGGCATCATACTTGGAAACAGCAACATTAACAACAAAATTACGCTCGTACATTTTTTTGACGGAATTACAGGACTTGCCCAGATTTTAATTTTCTTTTTGCTGGGGCTGTTATCATTTCCGCACTTGCTGCCCAACCTGCTCCTGCCTGCAATGCTGATTGCATTGTTTTTGACATTCCTTGCCAGACCTGCCGCTGTTTTTCTGCTGCTTTTACCTTTTGGCTCCTCACTGCGGCAATGTCTGCTGGTCGCCTGGTCTGGCCTGCGCGGTGCAGCATCGATTGTATTTGCGATTATGGTCATTGCCAAAGGAACAAGTTCTGAACATGATTTGTTCCATATTGTATTTTTTATTTCACTGCTTTCCGTTGCCGTCCAGGGTTCCTTGCTGCCATTGGTTGCTGGAAAACTTGACATGGTGGACAACAGCTTAGATATCCGTAAAACCTTCAACGACTATCAGGATGATTCCGACCTCACACTGATGCGCATGTACATCCCCAATGGGCATAACTGGTGCAATTCATCCATTGCAGAATTAAATCTTCCCGAAAACATCCTAATTGCCCTCATCAAACGCGGCGATGAGAACATCATTCCTCAGGGGAGCACCGTTATCCATGCTGATGACCGGGTAGTTATCTATAAATAGCATCGCACAGAAAAATTACAACAATTATTTTCATAGACTTTACAAAATAGATATGATATACTCATAAACACCCATAACAAAATTGCCGCACAGAGGGAGGGAACACAATGACCGATAATGAATTACTGCTTTCCATTGCTGAAATAATGGACAAGAAATTGGATTCCAAGCTAACACCAATTGAAAATGACATTCGTGAAGTGAAATCTGACATTTATGACATTAAAACTGACGTTCAGACCATGAAAGCGGATATCCTCGATTTGCAGAGTGATGTTCGCTTCATCAAATCTGACATTCAGACCATGAAAGCAGATATCCTCGATTTGCAGAGCGATGTTCGCTTCATCAAATCTGACATTCAGGCCATGAAAGCAGATATCCTCGATTTGCAGAGCGATGTTTGCTTCATCAAATCTGACATTCAGGCCATGAAAGCGGACATCTTGGATTTACAGAATGATGTTCAGTACATGAAAAACGACATTCAGACCATGAAAGCAGATATCCTCGATTTGCAGAATGATGTTCATGCCATACATTTAACTCAGGAAAATATTATCCTTCCGCGATTGAATACCATCGAATCTTGTTATACTACTACATACACTCGTTATAAAAGTTATGCAGATAAAATGGCCGCAGCTTTCGTTGACATTGATTTGCTCAAAAAGGTAGTATCTGAACACAGTGAAAAGCTGCAGAAAATTTCTTAAGAAAACATTGATTAAATCTATTCCCAATAAAAACCGCCAGGCATGTGTGTCAAATTTGTGCTGCTTGGCGGTTTTCATTTTGGAAATATCTATTAGCCTCCCCCTAAAGCTCCCGCTACTCTCCATTTTCCATTTTTTCTATTCCGGACAAGCGCCCACTCAATATCATCTTTTCCGCCTTTCACGGCGGTATTGGAAAACATTGGGTATGAATCATGCTTTACAATAGACTGCGCTTCCAAAACAATAAAATCATCCTCTTTTCCTATCCCCACCTCTTCTTTCTCTTCTTCGGTTAATCCATAATCAATCCATTCTCTGTATGTTACCTCCTGCAGCTCACTTCCCCACATTTTCAAGAAATATTCTTTTTTTAATGCGGCAACAGCCTCTGAAAGTTCCTCCTGGCTGTATTTTTCAGACTGGTTAAAATGTACCTCTGCATTCCCGACATGTCCTGTGAAAAATTCCAGATATGCGAAAATCATGCCAAAAACCAGAAAAACTGCTATAGCGCATATTGCCGCTTTCCCCCTCACGTTTCCACTGCTCACGTTCCTATCCAGACACTTAAATCCGATCTTCATCTACACCATTCCTCTCCTGTCAGATACATACATGCGGAAGGTCTTGCGATGGATTTTTCACTTTCACCGTCTTACTCTTATTGCCAGCTGCATCTTTTAAATACACTTCAAAATAATCACATTTAACATCACTATAATCTATGCTAATCAAAAAGCAATTCCACTGGCTGCTTTTCACCGTCCCAAAATGACGCCATCCGTTGGAGCCTTTGAAATAAATCTCTGCTCCCAGTTCACCTTTTACACGGACACTGCCGGAATCTACTTTTACCTTGGGAGCTTTCGGCGCGGTCGCATCCTTGACAGTTCTCGATACAATCTTCCCTCTGGCATTCCCTTTTTTCAGATAGAAATACAAAACCCCACCGTCCTGCTTTGGTATCGTGATTTTTCTGCTTTCATTCTTCTTAAATTTTATAAGATTCAACGTCTTCTTTTGATTCTTAACCACAAGGGTGGTACCTTCTTTGCCGCTAACCCTGACCGTTTGCGACTGGCTCGTGACCGTCTTCTGCACTTGGGGTTTGGCAATCGTTTTCACTGGCTTTTCCTTGGCAACAACAGGCAGCTTTGTCACTTTTTTCGTCACTGTTTTTCCTTTTTTTCCTGAATCCTTTGAAATCAAATAAAACTCTAATCTGCTGTTGCCTGGCTGTTTTTTAATCTCTATATTCTTCCTGCCTTCCTCTTTATAAAATTTGCGGTATATGATATCCTCTCCATTTTTGACATACAGGGTGGTCCAGTCATATACATAAACCGGAATCTGCGTGTCGTCTTCTGTAATTTCACCTACCAGCACAGATGGGGTGTATTCACGCTCACTGGGTGGTACTTGGTCTGCAGACACAATCTGCAAGTTCGCCAGCATCATTGATAACGCTATCAGATATAAACCAATCTTTTTCACTGCACTTTTCATGTTCTTACCTCCATATCCTTGACAGGGCAGTCCCCGATAATTTTCTAAGGAAGCGCTGATTAAATCACCGTTTCCTTAGATTCTCCGGCAGTTGCACGCGGATTTGCAAGGGTATCTATTATGTCCTCCGTAACCATGCCAAAAAACAAAAATATAAAATACAAGACCTACTCCTGCTTCACTACTTTATAGGACTGTATCATGTCAGCATCTTTCTTATCCAATTCGACAATTGCATAATATGCAACCACATCACAAGCCCATCCCACATCGGGAGGCTGCTTGCCAATCTTGGCGCACACGCTTCCCACGACAGTCCCTTTCTTATTTTGAACAATCTTTACATCCTCCACGTTCACCGGCATACTGCTGCTTCCGGCCGTTATATACACAACACACAATGATTTTGTATTAAAAAAAGGCTTTTTGTATTTTTTTAACTTCTCGGGCATTTCCCCCAAATATATATTCTGGTTTTTCTTGACAGATTTCAAATATTGTTCTATTTCATTCCTGGACCTAAATACATGATACTTTTTTCCAGTTGTTGATAGAAACCCTTCCCCCGATCTTAGTACGGTAAATTTGGCAGACAGGGAACGCTCCTTAAACTTTTTAACCCTTATCACATAAGACGTTTTCTCACTCCGGTCGTCTGAGGAAACTGCATATATCCTTACCTTGCCCGCTTTTTTACCAGTCACTGCCCCGCTTTTGGATACCGTGGCAATTTTGCGGTTAGAGCTCTTCCAGATTATGCTGCCTTTTTTCATGGAAGGTTTTACTTTCAGCTTAATTTTCTGCTTTACATATATCGTGTCCGTGGGCGCAGAAATTTTAAAATTCTGGGCGTTTACATGAGCGTTTCCCAATACCAGTACGCTTATCATTGCCAGAAGTACTAGTTTTAGCGATTTTTTCATAAGCAATTCCTCCTTAATTTGGTTTTCCAGACTTTATAGCCGAATACTTGTTATACTTTTTTCCACTTCCATAATTCATATATCCTCTGATTTTATAATAATACGTTTTTCCCTCTTTCAGTCCCTTATCTGTATAAGAACTTGTATGAGGATTTGTTATAGTTTTAATTGCCTTATAAGTACCATCCTTACTTGCAGAACGGTATATAATATATCCTTCGGAAGAAGCAGCACCATCATTCCATGTCAATTTCAAATTACCACTTGTGGAGGTTGCTGCAACCGTTTTGAAATTTTCCTTAGTGTCCTTAAACAACGAATATTTTGCCATCTGTACGGCAAGACCGCCATTTACCACGCCTGCCCCCAAATTGCTAATGCTCAGTTTGGTTGCTGAATCCGTTAATATCTGTTGAATGCCATTCACAGAAATATTACCAAACGTGATTGATTTCATAATTGCAATGACGCCTGTTACAATAGGCGCTGCCAAAGATGTTCCTTCAGACATTTCATAGGTTGATTTTATTGCTGTAGTCTTTATATCCACACCAGGCGCTGCAATATCAACAAAATCTCCATAATTTGACCCCCAATAAGACTTTACTACACGTTTATTGTTCTGGTCTGTTGCTGCAACTGAAATTACATTTTTATATGCAGCAGGATAATTTTTCGCACTGCAATTCTTATTTCCTGCTGAAGCCACAATGGGTACATTGGCATTATAAGCATAGTTCACAGCATCCTGCTGTATCTGAGAATAATCTGACCATCCATAACTAATATTTATGACATCTGCTCCATTATCCACTGCATAATATATACCGTTTACTAAATCACTTGTATACATATCATAATTAGGTGTCTCAGGTCGAACAGCTTTTATTGCCATCAGCCGAAACGCTGAGGGATCTCCGCCAGTCGCAACACCTGCTATCCCTTTGCCATTATTAGCCTCTGCAGCTACCGCACCAGAAACAAGGGTTCCATGGTCGCCTGCATAAGGCTGTGTTAAATCGCTTAATTTAGGGTACCCACTCTTTGTCACATCCACAGACTTATTTTTAATATAGACGTTCTTTAAGTCCGGGTGCGATACCTTAATGCCAGAATCAATCACAGCAATCCAGGTTTCGCTCATGCCACTTGTCTGCAATGCATACCAAGCCTCTTTCATTTTAATATGATTTAAATGCCACTGCTGATTGCTATAAGTGTCTACTGTTAAACCTGATGCACTCAGTAAATAATCAGGTTCTGCATATTTTACGTTCTCATATTGAGAATACTCTTCTACCGCCTGCTCAACCGTCTGCCCCAGTGAGATATCTACAACTGCTACCGTATCTTCCTCTATTTGAGATACATTCTGTATCTGCTCAACCTTCTTCTCTGTCAGACCTGTAACATCTATATCCTCGGTTATATTAGTTTCCTCTAATTCTCCAAATTGTTCCTCCGCAACCGATTCTATATAAGACTCATCTGTTTCCGGTTCAAATACAACAATTATATTTTCTGTATTATAATTCAGTCCATCTGCCTGGCTGCGCTCTTCCAAAGCTGCTTCATATTCCGCAATAACTTCTTCTGCCGCATCGCACTCAACGTTTTCTTTGATATCCGCCAGCTGTTCTCCATAGGTTTCTGGTTCATTATAATATTTTTCCAGCGTATTTTTCAATGAATATTCATACAATTCTTCATCTTCTTCAATTTCCTCTAATATTTCTGCTGTTTCCAAACCACTGGTCTCCGATGCAGCCTCAATTTCCTTAAGCTTCCTTTTCTGCTTTTTACTGAATTTTCTTTCCTGTGGTACTTTCTGCTCTAATCCTTCACCCTCAGGGTTTCCCATGCTCTCCTGCTCATTCTGCACTGCCAGCACTGGCGTTGTGTTTACAGAACTTATAACCAATAAAACAGCTAATATTATACTAATTTTTCTCCTCATAAAACTTCCGTCTCCATTCCATTTTCTCTTTTTGTTTAGAATTTTCTGTTATATAACAAATTAACTCAGGCATTAAAACATGTCATTCGATGATAACACCATTCCCCTCACCCCCTTTTCTCCATCATAAAACCCCCGCTTTAGGTTTGCAAGAGAAAAGGAATAAACGGTCGTTTTTCGGAACGAACGGTCATTTTACAGAAAAACAGAACACGATCCGCACAATAAATTTGTCTTCTGTACTTTCAAACAGAATCTCCCCATGATTCTTTCGGACTGCATCTTTCATATTTATAATTCCATATCCGTGATTTTCCGCATCCTTTTTGGACGTAATGCCGCCCAGTTTTTCTATGTCTGCCATGCCGTTGCAGGAATTTTCTACTTCTATCACCAGATTCCCATCCAGAGAGCGGATTTGCAGATGAATATATCTCCTCTCTTCCTCGACTTGCCTGCATGCCTCTATGCTGTTTGACAGCAAATTGGAAAAAATCGTACATAAATCAAAATCTCCGATTGGCAGTCCATCAGGCAGCGCCCCCTCAATCTGCCACCGGATGGACTGTGCGCCCATCTCAGACTGCTGCTGAAACAAAACGGCATCCACAATCTCATGGTTCACGGACATAGTCTTCTTAATCGACTGTTCCATATGCGACTGCATCTCTTCCAGATAATTTTGCGCTTTCTGATACTCCCCATTCTCTAAATGATAGTGCAAAATATTCATATGATTCCGTATGTCATGGCGTATCTTCCGTGTCTCTCTGGCATTGTCGCGCACCGTCCTCACATAATTCCTGGCAATCTGCAGATACTGTTCCTTCAGGCTGCTTTCTTCCTTATACCTTTTCCTGAAAATGTCCAACACAACACAGCCAATGCCCAAACCATAAAACACAAGGCTGACAACTACCGCACAAAGAGAAATAAAATTTGCCACTCCTGCATTTTCATATTCCCTGCTGACACTATCTACAAAATTGTGTGTCATAGTAGCCGTAAACGCACAGATACTCCCAACAATGAAGTACGATGTTGGCAAGTTATCTAAGATTCCTTTATACCCTGTTATTTTTCTCCACAAACAAATTGTTAAAATCCCCACTGCCACAATCGTAATCATTCCTCGCACAAAACGGTACATTTCATATGTTTCCCATATATCTGCATTCTTCCCTGATATTTCACAAACGAATAAATTAATGATAAAATATGGCAAACCAAGATACATCATACTGCATATGTAAATCGCAATCCGGCGAAACCATTTCCCTTCTGTCCAAAGCAGCCAGATAACTGGCGTCAGCAACATACCGAAAGCTCCTACATATATATCATCGTATCGTTCCCAATTTCCCCCCGAGCAAAATCCTATGCACAGCAACAATCCACCGATAAAAGGCAGTTTCTTTTTTGTAAGAGGGACACAAAATATCCCATACATCATCACTCCAGTTTCCAGCACATTTATCAAATTTAATAAAATATTAATTACCATCTCTCCCATATCCCCTACCTCGCTTTGCGGATGATATATGCCATATATGCCTCCTTCAGTTCCTTTGCCTTCCTCCTGCTGACCGGAATGCTCTCTCCATTTTTCAGGCGGATATTCTGATTGGCGTCCGAAATATTTGCCAGGTTGACCAGATAGCTTTTGTGACAGCGGAAAAATGATTGCTGCCCCAGCATCTCCTCCAACTGCTGCAAACCCATATCGCAAAATGATTCCCCAGTCTTTCCCACCATGCGGCTATATTTCTTTTCCGATACAAAGTACAAAATGTCCTTCTCCTTTACCGTCATATCACCTTGGAAGCCTTTTACCACAAGCATTCGCTCCTCCTCAAAATCCTTCAGCACACGCAGTAAATACTTCTCCAGTTTCTCTAATGCTACCGGTTTCTCCAGAAATCCATAAACATTCCTGCCAAATGCCTCCGGCATCCCTTCCATATGGCTCGTAACAAAAATTATCCTGATATCCTCTGTTCCCTGAAGTTCTTCTTTCAGCTGAATTCCTGACATTTCATTCATTTCTATATCCAGAAACAGAAGATGTATCTCTTCCCCCCGCTCAAGAAAATCCGCTCCCGACTCATACTCCCACAATTGAAATCCCAGACTATTTTTCTCAAAAAACTGCTCCAGCAGTTCTTTCAGCTGCTCGCGAGATATTTTTTCATCATCACAAATACCAATCTTTATCATCCCTCACACTCCCTATAGCAGAACAACCCCCGGCTTCCTTACGGCTGCCGGGGACTGTCCCTGATTGATAAGCTATCAAATAGATATACTAATTTTTAGAAAATTTCACTTTAAATACATACCACAATGCCCCCGTAATACATACGGAAGAATAACCACCGCAGATGATACCTGCCATCAGCGGAAGCGCAAACTCCCGAATGGAACTTACACCCAGTATAAACAGGACAAATACCATGATAAAAGTCGTCAGTGAAGTATTAATACTTCTGGTAAGCGTCTGGGTGATGCTTCGGTTGGCAACTTCCATATACCCCTCGGCATCTTTCTTCTTAACAGTACCCAGATTCTCACGGATACGGTCAAAAATGACAATCGTGGCATTGATGGAATAACCTACAATCGTCAGCATACATGCGATAAAGGTATTTCCCACGGAAATTCTGGCAACCGCATAGAATGCAAGCACCACAAGCACGTCATGGACTAACGCAATGACCGCGCTGCCCGCAAAACGAATATCTTTAAAACGGAACCAGATATAAATCAACATACAGATTGTCGCAATAATTACCGCCCATACAGCATCGGACCGCATTTCGGAACTGATGGTCGAGCTGATATTCTCTGCAATGATTCCTTTTTCATCCACGCCAAATTCTTCTATCAACGCCTGATTCAATGCTTCACGTTCAGAAAGTTCCAGAGAGCGCGTCTTGATAACAACCTGATTGCTTCCCTCAATCTTCTGGGTCTGGGTATTGGGGTCATTGGTCACCTTCTCAACCACTGGCACAATCTTCTGGTCAATCTCTTCAATGCTGTAATCCTCATTGAACGTAACCGTAGTAGAAGTACCGCCCACAAAGTCCAGACTGTAGTTCAGCATGTTGTTGCCCTGACTGCTGTTAATTCCCATTCCTATGAACCCGCCGACAATCAAGACAAGGGAAATAGCAAAAAAGATTGCTTTCTTGCTAAGGAAATTAATGGTGTTCATCTCCTTAGCCTTGCCGTAGAACTTGGCATCCTGCAAACCTAAAGCATAGAAACATTTCATCAGCCAGCGTGTCACGACCAAGGCAGTAAACATAGAAAGTACAATACCAATTCCCAAGGTATAGGCAAATCCTTTTACCGGACCGGAACCGCGCATTCCCAAAACTACCGCTGCTATCAAGGTTGTAATATTACCGTCCACAATGGCAGACAATGCCTTTTCATAACCAAGTTTGATGGCTGTATTAACGGTCTTTCCTGCAGCTATCTCCTCTCGGATACGAGCAAAGATAATGACATTGGCATCCACTGCCATACCAATAGACAAAATGATACCTGCGATACCTGGCAAGGTAAGCGTTATGTCAAAAATCCATAATGCATATACCGTCAATGCCGAATACAGTATAAGCGCAAGGCTGGCTGCAAATCCGGGCAACCGGTATATCACCATCATGAAAATCATTACTAATATCAAACCGATGACTGCCGCCATCAAGCTGGTGGAAATCGCCTCCTCACCGAGCTGTGCGCCTACAACCTTAGAATTCAGCTCTTCTAACTCCAGAGACAGGGAACCGATACGGATAACGGAAGCAAGATTCTCTGCCGCCTCAAGGCTTTCCATGCCTTCAATCTGCGCCCTGCCGCCGCTGATGGCTGAATTAACGGACGGTGCACTGATAACCTCACCGTCATAGACAATCGGCATCGTCTTACCGACATTAGCCGCCGTTGCCTGCTCAAACTTCACAGCGCCTTCATCTGTCAGCGTCAGTTCTACAATATATTCTGTCTTACCTGTTGTCTGATCTTTGTATGGCACGCCCTGGGCATTCTGGATATCTGTACCGCTTACAAGAACGTTTCCATCCTCATCCTGAAATTCCATGGAACCTGGCTTACCTAATTCTTCCAAGATAGAGTTTGCATCGGAGACACCCGGTATCTCTATATTAATTCGGTCGCCACCCTCCTGATACACACTCGCCTCAGTACTGTAAACTTCCACACGTTTCTGCAGCTTGTAGATGGTGTCCGCCATGTCTTCGCTTGACGGATTATCCTCCACTGCCCTGTAGGTAATGCTGACACCGCCCGCAAGGTCGAGTCCCAGCTTAATATTACGGTTCTCTCCTACGCCAACCGTTGAGATAATGGTTCCGGCGTACCATGACATGCCTGCCATAATCACCAGAATCAGAACCAGAATCCCCGCTGCTTTTCCTTTTTTCATGATTTTCCTCTCCTGTCTTTTCTCTTCCGGCATCTGCAATCCTTCCAATTGCTGCTGCCGATTTTAATATCTGCCAGATATTTGCCTTATCCTTCTTGTGCCAGCGCCGCCTTTATCATAATGGCACATTCAATCCTCTTTTTCTGCAGCTCACAGCCAATATCATAGACCTCCCTGATACTGCCATGGAAATTGTAAGAATTGGCAGCACAGCCGCCGCTGCAATAGAACTTGGCAAAACAGTTCCTGCATTTCTCCTTGGCATATACATTGCAGGATTTAAACTCATCCCGTATCTGCGTATTCTGTATGCCCTCTGTGACATTACCCATCAGAAAGGAGTCATGTCCCACAAACTGATGACAGGGATAGAAATCCCCCCAAGGGGTCACCGCCAGGTACTCCGTACCGGAGCCACAGCCTGACAAACGCTTAGCCACACAGGGACCTCCCTCTAAATCTATCATAAAATGAAAGAAATTAAAAGAATTTCCTTCTCTATGACGTTTAATCATCTCTACCGCAAGGCTGTCATATTCCTCAAACAACTGCGGCAAATCTTCCTCACGCAGTGCATACTCTTCCTCCGGCTGCGCTACCACCGGCTCTACCGATATCTGCTGAAATCCCAAATCTGCCAGATGAAGCACATCCTGAGAGAAATCCAGATTATTGTGCGTAAAAGTCCCACGCACATAATATCTGTCCTGATTCCTGCTCTTGGCAAGCTGCTGGAATTTGGGAACAATCAGGTCGTAACTGCCGGCTCCCTTGCGAAATGGGCGCATTCTGTCATTCACTTCTTTTCTTCCGTCAATGCTCAGGACAACGTTTGCCATCTCCTGATTTACAAATTCCATTACTTCAGCATTTAGCAGCACTCCATTGGTAGTCAACGTGAAACGGAAATTCTTACCGTGAAGCTTTTCCTGCTCCCTGCCATACGCTACCAGCTGTTTTACTACCTCAAAATTCAATAACGGCTCACCGCCAAAGAAATCCACTTCCAGATTCCTGCGGTTACCAGAGTTGGCAATCAGAAAATCCAAGGCAGCTTTTCCCACTTCAAAGGACATCAATGCCCTTCTCCCATGGTATTCCCCTTCTTCGGCAAAGCAATAGCGACAGGCAAGGTTGCAGTCATGGGCAATATGCAGGCACAATGCTTTGACCACAGTAGGTCTGTTCTTAAACTGCTCCATATAATTTTCGTACTCATCCTCCGAAAACAGTTCGCCATTTGCTGCAAGCTCCCGGACTTCTTCATAACTCTCTGCAATCTCCGTCTCTGGATATGTACCTTTGAGACTGTTTATAATCTCTTCTTTTGCATTTGCCTCATACAAGGCAATCACATCATAGGTTACATCATCCACCACATGCACTGCTCCGCTGTTCACATCCAAAACAAGGTTATAACCGTTGTTCTTATACTGGTGGACCACGCTGATTCCTCTCTTTCTATTTCCATGCCCCTGCACTTTTAAAAAAGGCATAAAATACCTTTTCTTAACACAACGCACAAATGACCGCTCGTCTTGCGAACGGTCCATGTTTATCATATTAATTGCCTGTTGCTGGAAATTACTTGTTCTCACAACTCTGGTTGCCAACCGTGCAGCTTGTCTTACATGCAGACTGGCAAGATGTCTGGCATTCGCCGCAGCCGCCTTTCTTCACTGTGTTCTGTAATTTTCTTGTATTTAATGTTTTTACATGTTTCATAATATATGATTCCTTTCTTATTTTTGCGATTAGGGTTAGTATAACATACTTTTCCTCATATGCAAAGCATTTTTTCTTGCCCTTTCCCCTCTTATTTGCTAGAATAACAGACAAACATACCAAAGAAAGAGGTGTGCACCATGGCACGCGACCCTGAAGTCGTTTCTAAAAATATGAAAAAAATCCGCAGCAAAGATACTTCCATTGAGCTGCGGCTGCGCAAAGCATTATGGCATAAAGGCTACCGCTACCGAAAAAATTACAAGGCGCTCCCAGGTTCCCCTGATATTGTGTTGACAAAATATAAAATTGCCGTCTTCTGCGACAGTGAATTTTTCCACGGAAAAGACTGGGAAGTGCTTAAGGTACGACTGGAAATGGGGCACAATCCTGAATACTGGATAAAAAAGATAGAACGTACCCGCAGCCGGGACTGGGAAAATGACAAAAAACTCCTCTGTCTCGGCTATACGGTCATTCATTTCTGGGGCCGGGATATCTTAAAGCGCACGGATGAATGTCTGCAGGTAATTGAAGAAGCCATCTGGGACGACAAGTTAAACTCCATGCCCGGCGATGACTTCCTCTGACCTCCTCACAGGCAGATATCCAATTCCACCGGACAATGGTCGGAACCCAGGATATCCGTATGGATTTTAGCATCCTCCAACTTGTCCTGCAAATCATCAGACACCACAAAATAATCAATCCGCCATCCGGCATTTTTCTCCCTCGCCTTAAAACGGTAAGACCACCAAGAGTATATCTGCTCCGCATCCGGATAAAAATAACGGAATGTGTCAATATACCCATGCTTTAATATTACGGAAAATTTCTCCCGTTCCTCATCTGTAAAGCCGGCATTTTTCCGATTGGTTTTCGGATTCTTCAAATCAATTTCCTGATGCGCCACATTGAGGTCACCGCAGAAAATTACTGATTTCCGCTCTTTCAATCCATCTAAATACGACAGAAATGCGTCCTCCCACTCCATGCGGTATGGAAGCCTTGCAAGTTCATTCTGGGAATTAGGCGTATAGCACGTGACAAGATAATATTCGTCATACTCCAGCGTAATCACCCGTCCCTCGCTGTCATGCTCTTTTACGCCGATTCCGTAAGCTACTGACAAGGGTTCATGCTTCGTAAAAACAGCCGTACCGGAATACCCCTTTTTCTCCGCATAATTCCAATAATCATAATATCCCTGCGGCAATTCTAAGGAAATCTGCCCTTCCTGCAGCTTAGTCTCCTGTACGCAGAAAAAATCTGCATCCGCTTCCTCGAAGAAATCCAGAAAGCCTTTCTGTACGCAGGCGCGCAGACCGTTTACATTCCATGAGATTAATTTCATTTTATATGAGCTCCTTTGCAAAAAAATATAATCAAATGGTATTATATCATAGCGCAAAGACCTTATTCAATTGTCAAAGTACCTTTCTCCATTAAATATTTTGCAGAAACTCTGTCGAATACGCATGGATTTGCAAGAAAAGATTAAGACAAATAGAATGAACAAAAAATCTCATAAACACTTTCTCTGAAAGTATCTAAGAGATTTCTTCTGAAATAGCGGAAGAGGGATTTGAACCCCCGACACAATGTCTGTTTTCCTTGAAAATACGCCATTTCTTCAATTTTTGTTTGATTACTTTTGATTACCAGGTAATCAATTTAATAGGATATAGCCATTTCAATTTGTCGTGTTGCTTCTTCATCGGTTTTATTGTTGAAATAATAATAATTTTTAGTACAGTCGATTGAGGTATGCCCCATTTGCCTAATCACAAGGCTCTCATCTACACCCGCATTTATCAATTTAGTAGCATAAGTCTTTCTTACTTTATGCATAGATCTCTCTTTTATGCCAACATAACGGCATATTTTTACAATCTTAACGCTAAATGCTTTCTCTTTAATCCGTTCTCCATTTTTCATGAACATATATTCACCAAACGGATTTATTCTGCGAATTTGTTTTAATGTTTTTTGAGCCTCAGAATTTAAAATTATATCACGATTACTCGCCTCTGTTTTAGGAGATTCACGAACTTCATATATGTATCCTCCTTCTGAATCGCGGTAGTGTACTTCTGTCCTTCTTATACAAAGTTTATTATCTCGGATATCCGAAAACTTTAACGTACACAATTCTCCAACCCTTACACCCGTTTGAAATGCCAATAAAATACCAAAATTAATTAAAGATTTATTTTCATTAATATAATTAAAAATCTTTTCAACCTCAACGTCTGTAAATACTGATTCTTCATCTTTCACGTTCCTTTTAGAAAAACATTTTTTAGGCAACTCTAAATCTCCTAAAAATTGAGTTATGCTAATTTCTGTGAATTTTCTTTTTTTAGCATACTTAAAAATACCAATGATCAGAAGCCGTAGACCACTATATGACTTATTGGACAATTCCATATTTTTAATTGTGCCGCGGATAAACATTTCTAAATCATCTTCTGTTATTTTTCTTACATCTTTCTTTAATATATTTGAATTAGCAAAGAATCTCTGAAAATCTGTTTTGTAACGATCGTATGTTTACTTCTGAATTTCACCATACTCAAGTTTCTGCAAAAGCCATTCTCCAAATATATCTTCTAAAAATATTTTCTCCGTTTTCTTCCAGTAGCTAACAACTACATCTTCTAAACTCTTTTTTTCACTCCTTTTAACCAACCTCCTTCCATCCTTTTTTGATTCATCTGGCAGATATGTATACCACTTACCATCCTTCCCCTGCCAGATTTTATACGGATGTTTCTTTAACAATTCTTCCTTTTTCATAGTCTCAA
>CAJUHY010000038.1 GCA_910585895.1 uncultured Lachnospiraceae bacterium | reverse complement strand
ATCCATAATCGCCTGCCCTATCTTTGCCTCTTTCACATACTCGCCATCAATCGGCACAATTGCCTCGTCTGTTCCTTTGAGCCCATCCCCGATAATCACATGGCAGCCGGTCTGATAAGGGGAAAATCCATTTACATACGCTGTCTCCAAATGGTCAAGCGCATTTTTCCTGCTGCCGACATACAGCGTATTGCAGTCGGTCAGGAATGGTTTGCCGCCCAGCTCTTTCACGTAATCAGCTACCACCCTGGCATAGTTCGGGCGCAGGAATGCAAGGTTTCCATACTCGCCGAAATGAATTTTGATTGCTGCATACTTTTCCTGAAAATCAATCGTTTCAAATCCAGCTGTCTTCATCAGGCGGTGCAGTTTCTGCAGAAGATTTTCCTGACCTGTCGCCTTAAATGATGTAAAATAAACATTTGCTTTGTCCATATTCTCCTCCATGCATAAATAAGATAGAAAAATTTTACAGATACCAAAAAGAGGCTATCACCTTAAGAGTAAAACATGCAACATTCTGAAATCTGTCCACTGCAAATATCTTTCTATTGTATGTTCGCCGCTTACTGCGATAATCCCCTTTTATAAGCTAATTCAAATATAGCAGATTGTCTATGAAAAGTAAAGTTAAATCAGTTTTTCATATGGGCTTTCTCCTAATCGGATGCCGTATCACCGTCTTCATACATTCGGGGACAACCCGCCTGGCATCACTTAAGTAAAGCTCATGATGAAGTCTTTCCTCCGTGATATCCAACACATATCCCTGTTCATCGATAAAACTATGCATCAATTCAACCGTCTGCGGTTCATCATCATATGCGCCTATGTGCATACATTGAACGCACACCCCCTCGTCATAAGCAAAATATTCTACCTTTGAAAAATCCTGCTTCTTTTTCCTCGTCGTCTCCTCTATGGCCCATTGAAAATCCTCTCGCGTCACAAAATCCGGCAAGCGTATTACCGAAATGAAACGAAAGTCCTCTTTTCTACTATAATCAACGCCTTTGATTCCCTGCTGCCATCAAAAACCTTCCAACGGAGGCGCTACCTAATCAAAATACATTTCCTGTTGTTTTTTCTTGCTGAGAGCGCCAAGCGCCAGTTGATACGATTTATCCAGCAAATCTTTTAACAAATCATCCGGCACTGCGCCATCAGGCTTAATGGAATTCCAATGCACTTTATTCATATAATATCCGGGAATTATATCCTCATATTGCTGACGCAGGAAATTCCCCTCCGCAGGTTCCAGTTTCAGGGTAATATAACAGGGCTTGTCATCCTCGTCCAGACAAATTGCTGCGAACATCTTCCCGCCAATCTGGTAACGAAACCACTTCCATTCCTCCTTAAAGTCTTTGGTAACCCCTGCCTTACCCAATAAATATTCGTCAATCCATGTATATCTCATTTATTCTTTCCTCCTGTCCCATGCACATATCTCATTTACTCTTTCCTCCTGTTCCATGTGTCTCGTATTTTTTCTGCATATCAGCAGCAATCGCTGCAATTTGCGCTTGTAACTGCGGCGGCTCCAAGAGTACTGCCTTGTCTCCAAACGTCAACAGCCAGCTGAGCTCCATTCACATTCCTCCTCAAAAAGAATCTTTACCTGTATCCCACCAGGAAAAATCCTTTCATTGCTTAAATCCGGCAGCGGCGTCTGCCGCTTCTTAAATATTTCTCCATAATTGAAATGCCGCCATTGATTCCCTGTCTGGTGGCAATAGGAATGCCCGCTTTGCATAAATCTTCAATGTCCCTGTTGATGGTTCGCCGGGAAACCTCAAAATGTTCTGCAAGATAGGGCGCAGTGACAATATCTCTTTGCAGCAATATGGATAATATCCCCATCTGTCTGTCTATCTTCATAACTGCTCCTTTGATGGGTGCATTATAACACAAAAAACACGACAATAGTATGTCGCGTTTCAATGCAGAATAGTTTAGGGCGCCAGAAAACTGACACCCTAACATTTGTCTTATGTAAAAATTATATATAAGATTTCCCGGACGCCAGGCGGCGCCGCAGTGCGCATAGGTAACCTTTTGTGCGAAGCACATAGTATCATGCCCGGCGAACCGGAAATTCTTACCAAGTTAAACTTTAGGTTTTAATTCTTTGGTATTGCAATACCAGTTTATGGAGCTGGCTACTCTGCTGGTTTGGAATTATCGTAGAGTGTCTTTATCTGCTCTGCTGTCAGCGTAGTTTCACCAAAGATGCATACCTCATCGTATTCTCCATTGAATGTAAAGTCTGCCGTGCAGGTACCGAGGTACATCTCACAATTTGTTCCAGTCTTTACCTTCACATCAAACTTATATTCTCCATCCACATAGAATTTTCCCTGACCGTTGTCTACCGATAATGTAAGCATTTTCCAGGTATCTTTCACCAAAACTCCTGTCTGATTTCCAGACTCATATTCACCAAGACCTGATGACATCCAGGTAGAACCACGAATCAGGAAATACTCAGAACTACCCATATTAGAAAACCAAAGATTTTCAAAACCATTACCACTGAGACGGAATACCGGTGCAAAAGTCTGATCCGGCGTTTCACCAAGAGCGACGGCATTTACCCACATGGAAACCGAATAATTTGTCGTGTCGGCAATTTTCGTATCCAGCTTAACGCCCTTACCCTGAGGTCCGGTAATCTTCAATGCTTTGCCTTCTACTCCTGCTTCACTAAAACCAGTTGCTGCAGCTGTAGCCGCATCCACCTTGGGTGACAATAATGCTTCCTCTGCGCTTCCGCCGCTGATTTCATTCTTCAATGAACCATCGAATTTAAAGTATCCTGTCATCTGTGCAAGTACTGCTCCTTGAGCTGTGCCAGCATTGATAACAGTAATAGCCTGCGTTGCCGTCTTGGCTTCTGTCTCTCCTTCTACATAGCTGATGGTAACCTCCTGTTCAGCAGTATCTGTGGAACATCCCTCAGGAAGTGCAGCTGTGCCATTGGTAATGGTAACGTTTGCTGTCACATCTTTGGTGGAACCATTGCTATAGGTTGCAGTCACTACCATTCCTGCTTTGTTAAACTCTTCGCCAACTTTATAATACCCTTTGTTCGGCGCTTTGGTAACTGCTATGGACTGCACAGTCACATCTACAACTTTGACATTGACTTTCAGCGTTGTGCTTACACCTTCCGCCGTTGCATAACCCTCAGGTATGGTCAGTTCTTTCGTTGCTACATATGTCCCTTCTGCTCCTGTGTATGCGGGCGTCAATGTCCAATCCGCATTATTTTCAAATGTTGGAGTAATTCCACTCTTCACTTTAACATTAATTTTCAATGCTTTCAGCCTGTTCTGGATAACGGTTGCATCATTTCCTGCCTCCGCTTTTGTGAAGTTCAACTCTTGTGTATCCACGCTGAGGTCCGTAATGGTCGGCGTAATCGTCTTATAGAGTTTATCCACCTGGCCTGCACTCAGGGAAGAGTCATAGATACTTACCTCATCGATAGAACCATGGAAGTACTCTCCTCCCCACCAGCCTGCACCTAAGATGATTCTCTGGATTCCCTCTTTTACCACAAGGTCTTTTCCGCCCTCAATCGTCTGTGCCTGACCATCAATATAGAATTTCATATCTGTATCACTGTTCACCCAGGTGAGCATCCGCCACTGATCCTTGACCAGCGCATTAGCAAACCTTTGCTGGTTAGTCCCATTATCGGCAGTTTGTGCCTCCAATGCCCCTTCTGCGCCGCCCGGTTTTGCATACATCACGAGCTGTTTATTCCACGCAGCCTTGGTGCCCAATACAATCTCACCCCATGATGTGGGCTCTGATTTGAGGTTCACCCACAGGTTAAGCGTAAAGTTCTTGTTTCCATTTGCTATGTTGTCAGCAAGCTCGATACCTGTGCGCTGTGTTCCATCATTGAATAAGATGCCTTTTCCTTTGATACCCTCCTGGTAATTCGGCTCTTCTGCGCTGTCTTTCAAATCTTTATCAGAAACAACTTTTGCTGTTTTGCTCGTATCTACACTGTTAGTCAGATTATCCTCAAATCCATAATGCGCTGCTGCGCCATCTTCCACCTTGACCGTAGTGATGGTCAGCTTGCAGGTCTTGGTGATGGCTGCGTCTCCTTCACCCTCCGTATAGGAAATCTCTATCTCCTGCGTTCCTGCCTGCAGATTCTCTGCCGTTCCGATGGTTGCCTTCTTGGTCACGTCCTCATGCGCCCCATCCTCATAGCTGGCGGTCACTACCATGCCCGCGGGACTGAAGCTGTCCCCTTCGATGTATTTCACTCTCGGGTTCGTGGTGACCTTAATGCCGGATAATTTATGCTCGCCCTGCGGCTTCACCGTTACTGTGGTGCTCACTTCGCCTACGCCGTCCGCAAACTTATATCCAACCGGCGCTGCCGCTGTGGCTGTCGCCGTGTATTCCCCTGCCTCTTGCGGGTTGTATTCCGCAACGGTCCACATGTCAGCCGTATTGGCGATGCGCTCAGGCGCTGCGCTGCCCTCTGCAACGGTTGCCTGGATTGCCAGCCTGGCAAGCTCATCCTTCACGTCCGCTTCCGACGTATTGTAGTCCACGGTGAGCGTGGCTGGGTCTGCTGCCAGGGCGGTGATGAGGATGGGCTGCTTCACTGCCACTGTGACTTCCACCTTCACGCCGTCCGCATATTTGTAGCCCGGCTTTGCTTCCAGTTCAAACGAAGCCTTATAGCTGCCGCCGTCCTCTGCAAGCGTCCACAGGGACTTGGCATTGGCTATCTCAAATGCGCTGCCGTCGCTTGTCGTCGTCGTAAACGTCAGTCCCGCAAGCGCCTCTTTAATGGCATCTTCCGATGTGCCGTAAGGCACTTCTATTTCTGTCTGTGACGGCGTCACTGCCGTAACCGTTACAGGGTCTTTAATCTTAACCGTGGCTTTCAGCTCCGTTGTCACGGAAAGCCTTCCGCCCAGGTTAAACATGTAGCCTTCCGGCGCCTGCAGCTTCACGGCAGCCTCCACTTCGCCCGTGGCTGTGACGGTGTAGTCGCCCAGCGTCCACATATCGGCCGTGGTCGGGAATGCCATGGGCTCTTCTGAGCCTTCCACAGCCGCCTTGTACGTGATTTTCACCAGCTCGCGCTTCACGTCTGCAAGGCTTGTTCCGTATTCCACCTCAACCTGTGCGCCGTCGTCCGCGGACACCTGTGTAATCTTAGAAAACTGCTTGCCGCTGTTTTCCACGCCCTCCAGGTAATATGCCTCCACGGCATCCTGCGTGAGCACTTCACTCGTGAACACCAGCTCATCCACAAGCCCCTTGTAATAGCCGTCCGCATACCACCCGGTCGTGCCAACGTAGGTCTTCATGAGTTCGTTCTTCTCGTTGCGCACCTTCCCGGAGCCTATCTTCCTGCCGTTCACATAGAACGTGGCTGTCGCGTAGTTCTCCTCCGCCTCGCCGGCGTCGTCCACTACCAGTGCCACATGGGTCCACTCCGCATCCTCGCCTATGCCGATGGGGTTCTGCATCCGGATGGAGGTCTTGTGGCTGTTGGCCTCGTCAAACCACCATACCTTCAGCTTCTTGTCAAAGCTGCCGGACGGGTCGTTTCCTGCTACCGCGCACCAGGTCTCCGGCAGACCGTCCGTCAGGCCGAACTTATTGGCCGTGGAGATAATCAGCGCCTGGTTCTTCACCATCTCCTCCGGCTTGAACCATGCGGAAATGCTGTAGTTCTTGGAAGCGCTGCTGCCGGCTATCTTGTCGAGCCTAAGACCATAATTGCCATCCATATGGAGCGCATTTCCCTCCACGCCGGGCACGAAATCTTCCTCTCCAATCACGCCAACTGCATTGTCCTCCGTGGGCACTGCGTTCGTAGTCTCATTGGCGCGCTTCACCGGCGTGCCGACGGTCTTCTCATCTTCAAACGTATACCGCTCACGGTATGTCGTCACCGTGAACCCGCTTACCTTCACAGTCTTCTCAACGCCGCCGTACAGGTAGCTGATGGTCGCCTCCGTTGTGTCCAGCGTGAATTCCGCCGGGTCCACCGTGCAGTCTTCCATGCTGACTTTCGCCGTCTCGCCGCTCTTAAAGGTCGCAGTCACTTCCACATCGTCATCGTTGAAGCATGCGCCTTCCCTCTCTAGCACGGTGTTCAGAAGCTGTGCGCTGATGGATTCCAATGGGTCTTTTGCCTTTACGAGGATGGGGACTTCCGCCGTCAGCGTCTTGCTGGCGCTTACCCGGTAGGAAATCTCAAACATCGTCTTTTCCGCACCTACGGTCACTTCCAGCGGCTCCTTAGAATACGTGTAGTCCGTATCCGGCAGAAGTTCCTTCGTCTCGTCATTGGAGAGCGTAGCCACTACCTTCATGCCTGTGGGGTCGAATACCTCGCCCTGCTCGTATTCGTCCTTGTCCGGGCCATTCTCAACGGCAATGCTCCTGACTGTGGGCGCAGACGTCACCTTAATCGGCGTCGTCGCTGTCTTGGTCACGCCGCCTTCCGTGTAGCTGACTGTCACTGCCTTGTCTGTCACCTTAAGCGGCGTATCCACGGATGGGGTGAGCGTGTATGCATTTGCCGCAAGCGCTTTCGTGCTCTTGTCGGAATAGCTTGCCGTCACTTCCATGCCTGCCGGATCGAATGTCTCGCCCTTATAGTACGCGGTCTTCGCGGGCGCTTTCGTGACCGCTATGCCTGCAAGCGTCTTCACGGACGGGGTGGGCGGGACCGGCGTTACGGAAGCCGCCTTAACCGTCACTGTGCAGGATGCGCTCTTCTTGCTGCCGTCCTTTGCCGTGGCCGTAATCTTTGCCGTGCCGGCTTTCACGCCTTTGACAACGCCGGCGGAAGTCACTGTGGCAACGCCCTTGTTGGAGGTTTTCCAGCTGACTGCCTTGTTGGTTGCGTTCTTCGGCGTACAGGCCGCTTTCAGCGTTACGGTCTTGCCAACGTCAAGCGCAGCGGCTGCCGGGCTGACCGTCACCTTCTTCACCTTCACCGGGTTTACGACCTTCACGGTCAGGGTTGCTTTCTTCTTGCTGCCGTCCTTTGCGGTTACGGTAATCTTCGCCGTGCCCTTCTTGAGGCCCTTCACCTTACCCTTCTTGGATACGGAAGCAATCTTCTTCTTGCTTGACTTGTAAGTTACTTTCTTGTTCTTTGCGTTCTTGGGCGTGACCTTCACCTTAATCTGGAGGGTCTTGCCTCTGACCAGAGTCACTTTTTTCTTCTTGGGGTTTGTGATCTGAATCTTCTTGACCTTGACATTCTTCGCTGCTTCTGCCGTCACTGATGGGACACTGACAGATGTGAATACCATTGCCAATGCCAAAACAAGCGCGAACAGCTGCTTTCGCGTGTTCTTTGCCTTTTTCATTATGCAGTTTCTCCTTTCCATAAGTCCCTTGTTAACTATAAATTACTATCCAGCACTTTTTCTTTTCCCTTCTCCTTTCCGTGCTAATTATGCCTATTCATTTTTAAATTCTAACACTTCTTTTTTTGCTTTTCAAGCACTTTTACTAATTTTCTTTATAAATATTTTATTTTTTGTGGAAATTTGTACTATAGCTAAAGATATAAGAACTATTTTCAACTTAACTTAATTATGAAAACATCACATAGATTAAGAAAAATGGCAAAAAATTTTAGAAACATGCACAAAACATTTCATAGACCCGCAAAAAAGACTGCTGCCAAGGCAGATTGCTCATCTGCCCAGACAACAGTCCCATGCAAGATTCTATAGAGTTGTTAACAAACCAAAATACCAGATTTACTTTCCATAAATTACAGTATACCTTCTACACTTCATAATCCATACAGTTCCTTGCTGCCGTATGCGGTCTGACTTTCCCATCGGCTACCGCCACATGGGCCGGGTGGTTTGCATAAAGTTTCAATGCCCCCTCGTCCTCAAAGGTGGAATCCAACATCAAATCTACATTTGAACTTTCCAACCCTTCAATATTCACTCGAATGTCTATAAGACCTGGTATTATCCCCTTTAACCCTTCCAGACCTTCCTTGATATCAAGTTTAATTTCTTTTTTGCGTTCCTTAGAGTACTCTTCTTTCAATGTCCATAAAATAATATGCTTTACCATCTCTCTGCCTCCATCTTGTATTAACTAATTTATTTACTTGAAACTATATTATTTATTATTCCTTTTCCCCTCTATACCCTGATAAACTTTCTTCATTGTCAGTCCCTGGACAATCGTGGTAAAAAATACAATTGCATAGGTGCAGCCCAGTACAATATAATATGTATTTTCATCCAGCATTGGACTTGTACTCATGGCAAGCGCAACCGAGAGCCCGCCGCGCAGTCCTCCCCAGGTAAGCAATTTGATAAAGCTGCTCCTGTCGTATCCATCTGGCAGCTCCCGCAAGAACAGCACGGAAATTCCCAGACTTCCCGAACGCGCCAGCAGATTGGCAATAATTGCCACTAATGATAAAAGAAGCACATAGGGCATCTGCAGAATATGCAAGAATGACAGACCCAAAATGACATACAAAACCGAATTCAACAAGTTATCCAGCACCTCCCAAAAGCCATCAAACTGTGCCAGTTCCGCAGGAACGCCTTTCTGCCCCTGCCAGTCCCTGAACGCTGAAAAAAGGATTCCGCACACTACGGATGCAATTGCTCCCGAAAACCCAAACACATCGCACAGAAGATACGACAGCGATACGGCAAGCAGACTTGTAAATATCTGTCTGGTCTCATCCCTGGTCTTGCTGAAAATCAAGAAACAAACCGCTGTCACCACTCCTCCCACCAGCGCTGCTCCAAATAATTCTTTCAATAACACAAGAAAAATCCCTTCACTTTGCTGTGCTGTCACGAGACCGGAAAAACAGACAAACAAAGCCACGCCCACGCCGTCATTAAACAAAGATTCTCCTTCTATTGTAAAGCTGATACCTGAAGGAAGATTGAATTTTTTCAGAATACTTGTAGCGGCAATCGGATCTGTCGGCGCCACCACGCTGCCGAACATCAGGCAGACCGGAAGCGGCATATGCATTCCCAAAAAATAAGAAGCCCCATAAAATAAAAGTCCATAAAATACTGCGCCTAAAAAAGTCGCGCCTACTGCCAAAACTGTGACTGCTTTGGCATATTTTTTCAAATCCGCAAGGCGCATATGGCAGGAACCTGCAAATAACATAAAACACAATACGCCTTTGACAAGAAACATTTCCAAATCAAATACCTGCACTTGTTCCAGAAATGGCTGTACAGCAGGAATGTTCCCAAACGCAATTCCCATCACCAGAAAAATACCACCTACCAGGAATGAAAAAAGCATGAGCGATATTTCATATGTAAGTTTTGTAACCTTCTCATTAAAATATCCCAACAGCACCACAAATGCCAGCAGCAAAACAAATTTACCCAAAAATCCTATCATAAGTTTCCTCCCTATTTCTTATGTTGCATTATTATAATCAATGCCAACCCGAATCCTTTACATTATACATTTTACTAAAGAAACTTTCAATGTAAATATTTTGTTTAGTTGCCCCATTTTGTAATTCATAGTACCAAAAGGTTTCCATGTTTTCTGTAAATCGCATACGCTATCCCCGCCGTCACAAATTCAGTAAAACTAAACGCGTACCATGTCCCCTCAGCTCCCAACCATCTGCTGAACAGATACGCGGCTGGAACAATAATTATAATATAACGAAACAGCGAAATATAAAGCGACGGCAATCCTTTGCCCAAGCCCTCCAACGCGCCGGAACATGTAACAGAAACGGCTGACGCCATAAAACCAAGGCTTATGATATGGAGCGCCGTCACGCCGCTTTGGATAGTCTGCGGATTTGAGGTAAACAACCCTATCAGACTACCGGGAATCAGCCAGGACAAAACCGTGCCAACAGCCATCACTCCTGCCGTAAGCATTAACGTTGTGTGGAAAATCTGCCGCACACGCTCCTTTTCCCCTGCCCCATGGTTATATCCCATCAATGGTCGGATTCCTTGTATGATGCCGTTTGCTGTCAGATAAATAAATGTCTGCAGCTTATAATAAACGCCAAGCACAAGCACATACTTCTCTGAAAAGCCAGCCAGAATTCCATTGAGCGCTGAAATCAGCAGGGAAGGCAGCGCCAGATTCAATGTTGCCGAAATGCCTATGCCATACAGTTTCACAGCCATCTCTTTCTGCGGCTTTAAATACACACGCCTTATTTTCACCGGAATTGGTTTTGCCATGTAAAATATCAAATACGCAAGCAAAGAAATT
Organism: uncultured Lachnospiraceae bacterium; assembly: GCA_910585895.1. Taxonomy (GTDB): domain Bacteria; phylum Bacillota; class Clostridia; order Lachnospirales; family Lachnospiraceae; genus Petralouisia. The sequence continues at coordinate 15,974 of CAJUHY010000038.1, read as the reverse complement.
ACCTGACCTATCCCAGTCGCATAGGCTGCTCCAGCTATACCCATTTTCGGGAAAATACCGAAGCCGAAAATCATCAGCGGGTCAAGAACAATATTGGCTGCGAACCCGCATATCATACAAAACATGGACACTTTCATCTTGCCTGCCGCCTGAAAAACTTTTTCAAATACCAGCCCTGATGTAATAACCGCCGAAAACAGAAATACCCGGTTGGAATACTCCAGCGCCATGCCTACCACCGACTGTTCTTTTGAAAAAATGCTTAAAAACGAGGGCATAATGGCAATACAAATAACAGCCAACAGCAGTCCATGAATCAGGTTCAGCAAAAATCCCTGCGTTGCCGCCCTGTCTGCGTTCTCCTGCTCGCCCGCTCCCAGATAAAATGCAGCCACCGCATTGATTCCAATGGCAAACCCAATCGCAACTGCATTAATCATATTCTGCACAGGGTAAACCAGGGCAAGCGCTGTCATTGCCTCCTCGCTCAGCTGCGCCACGAAATAACTGTCTACGATATTGTACAGCGAATTGACGGCCATGGAAATCACCATCGGCATAGACATTGACAGCACGAGGGACAGTATCTTCTTTTCTTTCATAAATTCCTGTTCCATCTCTTTTCCTCCTAATGTTCTCCTTCCATTTAGCTTCTAAGTCATTTCTCACTACAGGCAGACACTAATTTTTCAAGCATTTAAAAACGCCACACAAACGCTGAAAAGCGTTTGTGTGGCGAAAAAAGATTGCTCTTGAAAAATCCACTCCCATAATGGGTTTGGGAGTAAGTGTATCAGATTGCCAGACGATTGTCAAGCGCTGCCTGCCTCCTCCCACGGAATAGTTCGTTTTCGGTTCTTCTGCCTTTAACCCTGATAACTGATACGTTCCACCAAAGATTCCTTGCGCAGATTTCTGCTGAGCAAGAAGGAAAGCGAGGCTTGCAGCAACACAATAGCCAAAATCATCAACCCAATCTCCTTTATCGGGATATGATACTCATTGAGTCCATAAAAATGTAATTCTCTGCAGTAACAGAAGAGGGCATAACCCAAAGGGCTTCCAACTATCAGGGAAATCGCCGCCGTGCCCGCCGAAAAAAAGATTCCCTCTAACTGCATCATCCAGTTCAGCTGACTGTTGGTCATTCCTACAGCCTGCAGTACACCCAGTTCACGCTTTCTTGTCACTGCCCCGGTGATGATTGTGTTCGCCATATTCAAAAAGCCAATCACTCCCAAAAGTCCCAGAAGCGCGTAGATTCCGCCCTGCATCATTTTTGTCCCATACTGCGTTTGCTTTATGGCGCTGTCATAAGAGTCGGTTTCTATATACTCCATTCCAGACACAAGTTCCTGAATCGCTTCTTCCACACGACCCTTGTCTTTCTGCCTGCAGTCTGCCCACACAATTTCTGTTACATCTTCAGTTATTCCAAGTTTGTCAAATGTATCTTGTGTGATAACCCAGGTGCCCGGCGCGCTTCCGAAAGAACCCATAAGCGTTCCCTGATAAACCGCCCCGCTGCCCGTCATATCTTTCAGTTCTATCTGCTGCCCTATCTGATAGCCGTAATCCGCCATAAAATAAGAAGCCCCGAAAACAACGCCATCCACGGCAGCAATCTCGTCATAATCAACATTTCCCAAAGCAGAGCCTTTCCCATAACGTTCAAATCCCTCCCTGTCCAGCACACAAATACTCGTATAAGGTCCATCCGCATCCGTACTGCTCAGGCTGAGATTTTCCGCTTCAAAACATTTGCGGCTCATGACCTTTGTAACTCCTGGGAGGGCTTTTAATTTCTCCTGAAATTCTGCCCCCAGAGGATTATTTTTCTGAATTTGGCAAAGATTCTTCTCCGGATACGCCGTATCATTCAACCTCCAATCCAGACTCATGGAAAACTGCCCATACTCGACATAGCGCCGTGCCTCAAATTTATTATCTATATTTCCAGCAAGATTGGACAGCGACACAAAGAGCACACAAGATAACCCCATCGTACAAATGGTAGACACCGTGCGCCTGCGGTTGGCTGAAAGGTTTGACAGCGTCATGCCAAAAACAGAAATCGTCTTACCGCCTTTGCGCACACTCCTTCCACGGCTGGTATTTTCCTGATAACGCATAGCTTCCACCGGCGAAGTTTTCACCGCCACACGCATGGGATGTGATAATGCCAGACGTACCGTCAAAAAAGCAGCTATCGCCACAACCAACAGCAGCGGCAGAGAAATAGCGGACACATTCTCCAATTCTACGCCTGCCATTGTCTGTGAACCTACGATAAGCTTACGGCACATCACAGTGGCAACACCGCAGCCCGACAGCAGTCCCGGAGGAATCCCCACAACTGCCAGAAGCATCCCCTCTTGCAGAATCAATTTCTTTATCTGTTTCCTGGTAGCGCCCAAAGCCTTAATCTTTCCGTATTCCTGAATTTTCTGAACTACTCCCACCTGGAAAATATTGTAGATAACCGCAACCGATACGATAATTACTAAAAGCCCCACCAATATACAGCCCATAATGGTCTCTGTGCCCGGCTCATACACCCAACTGAGATACGGTTTGTTGGGAGAAATATTTTCTTTCTCCACGCCGCAGAGTCCTGCCGCTTCCCACACAATTTCCTCATAATCCCCTCCAGTTTCCATGATGGTATCATTCAGCCGCAAGGTTACTTCATAGGAACGAATCTCGGCGGGATATAAGGACTCATAAAACTCCTGGGATACAACGCCCTGAAATACCTTCTGGACTATTCCCGTCTGCGGAGATTTCGTCACTCCGCTGACAACAAACTCTTTTTTCTCAAACTTGCTCTTACTGTCCTTGCGCAATGGCATTGTTACATGGTCCCCAGGCTTTGCATCATGAAGCCCGAACCTTTCAAAAAATTCTCTCGATGCCGTAATCTCATTCTCTGCTACAGGAAGCGCCCCGGCTTGCAGAGAATGGTCAAAATTGGTATTTTCTGCCGCTGCAATATCCATAAATGATAATCCCATGTCAATACCTGCTTTACCTGAATCTACCTGGGCAACATACGTTTTTCTGCCTACATGGGTGAACTCACTGCGCAGTCCCAACATATCAAACTGCTCTTCTGTCACTTTACTAAGGGTTGCAACATAATTCCCATAAAGATTTCCGGCATTCACCCGATTATTTCTCACCGCCCCGCAACCTACACCGGCAATAGTGGAAAGAAGCAGCGTTGTCAGAAAAATGGATAAAATCATTAAAATACTTCTTGATCTGTTCTGCCGCACATTGGAGAGCGCCAGCCTATGGATTGTACGCCTCATGCCTGCTCCACCACCTCTCCGTCTTCAATCACGAGAATCCGGTCTGCAATCTGGGCAATATCCTGGTCATGGGTAATCATCACCAGGGTCTGCCCATATTTCTGCGTCGACATTTTCAAAAGACTCACAACCTCATCGCTGGTCTTGGAATCCAGGTTTCCCGTAGGCTCGTCGGCGAGAATCACGTCCGGTTTCGAGGCAAGCGCCCTGGCAATTGCCACACGCTGCTGCTGTCCGCCGGAGAGCGTATGGGGGAGGTTTTGTATCTTCCCCTCAATCCCCAAAGTCTTTATAATATCTTTGACAAAATTTTCATCTATTTCTTTGCCATCAAGACCTATGGGCAGCACGATATTTTCCCAGACATTGATGGAGGACACCAGGTTGAAGGCCTGAAAAATAAAACCAATTTTCCTCCTGCGGAACACGGCAAGTTCCTCCTCTTTGAGGGCAAAAATATCTTTATCCTTCATCCATACTTTTCCGCTAGTTGGGTAATCCAGTCCTCCCAGAAGATGGAGCAGTGTGCTTTTGCCGGAACCAGATTTCCCCACAATGGCGGTAAATTCCCCTCTCTTTATGGCAATATTGGCGTCCTTCACCGCCCGCACCTGGCTGTCGCCGGAACCGTAATATTTACATAAATGTTCTGTCTTCAAAATTGTATCCATTTGGAAACCTCCTGCTAAACTGTTCATGTATTTCGTTCTTCTTAGGATATAGTGTACCAGGAGATTCTTTCAGATAACTTGCAAAATGGAAAAAAAGACTTACAGTTTTGTAAGATTAAAACATTTAATCATAGGGAATCTGCACCACAAAGGTGCTGCCCTGCCGCTTCTTGCCGTACTGGGAAGATACCGTGACACTGCCGCTGTGATGCTCTAAAATCTCTCTCGTAAGGTACAGCCCCACACCAGAGCCTTCCGCCTTGCGCACTTCTTCTTCCTCTCCGCGGTAAAACCTCTTAAAAATTTTATGATAGTTTTCCCTGGGAATACCAATCCCCTGGTCTTCTATCTCAATCCTCAGAAAAGTAGTCAGCCTCATCATACGGATATGGATTTTAGTATTACCGGGACTGTACTTCACTGCATTTTCCAGTATATTGATAAACGCTTCACAGAGCCATTTCACATCATGCGAAATGATTGTCGGTTTCAGATCCTCTGTCTCCTCAAATTCTATGGCAATCTGCTTCTCTTCCGCTTTCAGGTACACACGGTTTACTGCCGCCACCAAGGTCTCTAAAATGTCTGCCGGTTCCTGACGAATCTCAATCATCCCCGTCTCCATTCTGGAAATATTGACCAAAGAGCCTACTAGCGCCTCCAATCCGGCAAGCTGTCTCCTGCATTGCTCCAGAAAATCCTGCTCTTCTTCGGGACTTAAGTCCCCCTGGCTCAATATCTCAAAACAAGTTTTCAGTCCGGCAACCGGTGTCTTCAACTGATGGGAAATATCCGTAACCAGGCTTCTGGTCTCTTCCCTTTCCGCCTTTAACCGTTCCTCATTATAGCGAAGCTGTTCACTCAGCGCAGAAAGCTGACCGGCAATCCTATCCAGTTCTTTTTCCCTGCCAGACAACTGTTCCGGAATATCCAGTTCATAAATATGTTTAGAAAACTTATCCAGCGTCCGGGACAAAATCTTAAGCTCCCTCTGCCACTGATTACGGCACTGCCAATGCAAATAACCCAGTGATAAAAGATATAGCAAATACACCGCAGCAGAAAACAAAACTGTGTTTCTAACTGACGTCTTCCGTTCTAAGCCAAACCAGTTCTGCTGTTCCTGCAAATATCCGTAAGATTTCAACTTCTCCTCACCAACTTCACCAGAAGAGTCCGGAATTCCTTTCAGTAATCCCGCTGCCGTAACAAGGCTGTCCGCGCCTTTCTCCTGCTCCTCTATCATCACAGACAAAATCTTTATTTTCTCCTCATAGGCATGATTCGCTGCTGTGATAAAATACCAATCCGTAAGAGCAAGTACTACTATTCCCATTAGAACAGGAATTAGAAATTTCCTCATCGCCTGCACTCCTTATCCCAAAGATAACCGATTCCACGAACATTTTTAATATATTCCGGTTTGGAACTGTCTGGTTCTATCTTCTCCCTCAGTCTGCGGATATTCACCGCAATCGTATTCTCATCCACAAAATCCCCTTCGGCATCAAAAATCTTCTCTAACAGCTGGTTTTTTGACAAAATCTGCCGGGGATTTTCCATGAAAACCTGCAGCATTTTCCACTCATTCTTTGTAAGGGCAACCTCTTTTCCCGCTGCCAGCACCCGCATTTCATTTACATAAAAGCAAATATTCCCCGATTCTATCCGCTCCCTGGACACGCCCTGCTGTTTCTTAAAAAATGCCGACACTTTCAGTTTTAATACAGATAAGCTGAACGGCTTGGTAATATAGTCGTCCGCCCCAGCCTCATAGCCCATAACCTGGTCGACTTCCTGGTCCAGCGCTGTCAGAAAAATAATGTGTACGCTGCTTTCTTCACGCACTTTTTTTACAAAATCCAGACCACTCCCATCAGGAAGCGTAATATCGCAGATAATAAGCTGTATTTCCTGCTGATGAAATACTTTGCCTGCCTGTGCTACCGTTTTACACGAATATACCTGGTAACCGTCTTTCTCCAGGATAAACGTAATTCCCCGGTTTATACTCTCATCATCCTCCAATAATAAAATTGTGTTCATTGTTTCTATCTCCATTTTTAGCTGTGTTGCTTCAGTTGCATTCTGATGGCTGATTTATCTTACATATTCTCAGACTTTCCTTTTAGATATTACCATAGACGAACTTGTTTTTCTATCAAAAATATGGCTTGCGTTAAGTAATAGAGACCATTATAATATGAAATATGTTGTTACATGACGCAATTTGTCAATTTCATGGAAATTGGAACTTCATACATAGATTCGTTGATTGCCAATGAAAGGCGAAGGTACAGATTATGGTAGTAGAAAAAAATCAGATTTTTAATATGATGGATACAAACGGCAGACGCAGCGATGTCTTGAATGCCTTAAAAATTTATCTGGAAATTCTCGAAGAATTAAAGAACGAATATCCCACCGAAAGCTGGAACACCTACCCGAACAGCAACGCTCAGTTTCTGTTCTACGAAAAAGCATTGGAAAAATCGAAAGATGTGTTCAAGATACATAAAAAATATGATATGTTTATGGAGGAATTGGGCGACCATTATCAGCTTCTGCTCAATAAAAACAGTGAATGGCTGCGAACAAATTTACCCCAAATTGCCGATGTTCTTGACGAAGCTATTGAGAAAAGAGCAAGACATTATACAAGCAATCTCGTGAAAATGGGATTTACCAATTCCGGGCGTACGATTACAGAAGCCGGTTATTCTTATCTGAGAGGTTCCATTGTCAGAGATTCTATTGAAGAATTTCTGCCTCTTGACGATGTCAACATTGCGCTCTTTCGGCAATTGTCCAAGCTGAAAATCTTTGGTACACCCGATAAAAATGGGAAACGGCAATTTTATTCCCCTTTTTTGATGGCGCTTGTTTTGCTTTTGGATAACAAAAGCATCGGCAGGGAATCCTTTGAAATAATCATTCAGGGATTAAGCCCATACAGTGAGCAGTCCCTGAAATCTGCAATCTGTCAAAATACTGTTAACATTACAGGTTTGGAAACTGCCATACAGAATATACCTGTTACAATTCCCGCTGCTCTTTCAGGCAAAGCAGATATTTCCTTTGATTTATTTAAATCTTATTTTACAACTTCTAAGAATACAGTATCAACTTCCCAAAAATATTATAATTTCTATGTGTCGCTTAGAAATTTCAGAGCACAGCAGAGCGAAGAAAACTATACTGCATTACTAAACTGCTTTGACAAAGACAGCGCGCTTTTATACAAAGCTTTCGGATATGGGAAAGCTGTATTTGATATGGGGAACAAAACCAACCGGCATGACCTGAAAACATTCCTGGAAAAGAACAAGAACCATCCTTTATTGGTTACCTGTGATTATGTACATGACATCTATATTACTTTTGCAAAATCGAAATGGATTGACGGTATCCGGGAATACTCCGATACAACGGTACGCCTGCTGAGCGCTACCGGATTATTTAAATTTAAAAATTTGCCGGAACTCTCCTACCAGGATATACTTTCGATTATTTTTGATATTCCTACGCTTAGAAATAACATATTCGGGGAGATGACAGAAGAACAATTCTATGCATATGAATGCCAGGAAGACTTCTTCTATGGGAAAAACTCTTCTTTTTGTGAAATCTTTGGATATACCGATGATAAAATCCACACCATCATCACAGATATTGAGCGCTACTTAGGCGTAACCAACTCCAAAGCAATTAAATCTTCTCTGCAAGACAAAAAAAATACGGAATTTTTACGCCACATCAAGGATAAATATCCGAAAGATAAAATCATTAAATTACTGCCATTATTTTCAGACAGAAAAAAAGACTCCCAAATAAAAAAAGAAGTGAACGATGCCGCGACTGTTCCTACAATATACGAATATATCATTGGCATCGCCTGGTATTATATTTCAAATGAGGATTTTGATTTATACGATAGTCTTAATTTGACATTAAATGCCGATTTTGAGCCTGTAATCCATGCCGGGGGCGGAGATGGCGATATCGTAATCACCTACAATGATATGGTGGTAATGTTGGAAGTAACGCTTATGAATAAACAAGCACAAAAAAGAGGCGAGTGGGAACCTGTTCTGCGCCATTCACTCAACCTCAAAGCAGCCAACGAACCCAAAGACACCATCACATTTTTCATTGCTGACGAGTTAGATAACAACACGGTCAATATCTGGAGGGCCGTGGCGGCTGCTACATTAGAATCCACAAATACCCACCAACCAGTAGAGGGCGTTGTCATCATGCCCTTCACTAACCGCGCAATATTAAACTTTCTGGAAACAGGCACACCCCGCACTCGGATTATCGAAGAAGTTAAGAAGTCGTTTGCAAAGGTTCCACAGATAACAGACAACAAATGGCATGATGACATTCTGTCTGCTCTGGATCGTCCATAAAATTGATTTCCGTAAATCCCCTTTGCCTCTTCCTCTGTTTTTGTGGTTGGTCTTCCCATGTTTCAGTCCTCCTAAATATATAAGAATAAAGTTATCGTATAAAACAAAAAACTCGCTGAGCAATGTTTCTGTTATCATAAATCAACTTTTGTGCTTATTATATTATCAGAGAAATCCTGATATCCCGTGTCAAGGTTTATTATTATCTGTCAGTTCTTGCTGTAAATGCGATGATTATGGCTGCAAACAGGTCAGCTCCCCCATTCCATTACTCTAATTCCTCAAAATTAAAGCTTTCTGATTTCAAATCACAATAATGCCTGCCCTTTACAGCAGTAAATTTCAATACACAAAAATCAGGGTCAGTTACCCCCTGCTTATAAAACATGGTATCCCCTATTTGCCAAATCTCCTGTTTTATATCATTGTCCTGCAAAACTTCCATTGTGCCAGTCAGCATAATGCCCTCATATTTAAAACGCCCTCTACGGTAAAAATAAATACTTGCTTTGGGATTTTTCATAAACTGCTGTGAACGCATGGAAGAGGTATTCGTCGAAAAATAAAAACAGTTTCCCTCTATCTTACGCGGTGCAAACATCGCTTTCATGTTCGGAAATCCCGCTTCATCCACAGAACCTATAAACGCTGTCTTTTGTTTTTCAATAAATTGGATGATATGTTCTCTTTTCATTCAAAATTCTCCTTCGCATATACAAAAAATCAACTAAATTTAATACTCTTTCTTTTAATGTTCTTTTAACAACAAGTCTGATAATCTGCGTTCACTTCGAAAATAACGTATCCACCATGCCTCATACATTATCATTAAAATGAAAGCCGCAATCAGCCATAAAGACCAAAGCGTCCATTTATGTATATTAAAATCAGAAAATACCAGTGAACAGCAACAGATCAATGCCTCCCCCCAACCTTTCAAAAAACAGCAAAATCTTATTTTCCTGGTCGGATGTATATCCCTGCGGCTTTCCCTTTGACCATATTATATTGGGAATAAATAGCATCAATAAGAAAAGTAATCCAATATAGGAAAATCCCAAATTTCCAAACATATTATTGTCCTCCGGCTAAAAGATATTTTGCTTGCTAATATATTATGCAACATTTATGCTACAAGTTCAACCGGTTTTCAAAACTTCAGCAAAACTGTATGGAAAACATCCCCCAAACTATACGTCGGGCAACAATCAAAGTTGAAATAAATAGGATTGTCTCTTACCTTGACTGTTGCCCGACTGGCTTTGCTGATTATTGAATATAAATTTTTGAAACCGTTTGTTCCACACCATTGATTTGCAGCCTGACATGAATTTTTCCATTCTCAAATTCATTTAAAGGATATTCCAACGGTTCGGAAAGATTTGTAACATCAACAGATTTTGCTACATCTCCTTGTACCAGCCACAAGACAAGCGTTGCTCCGTCCGGCACTTTGCTACAGGAAATATCAGCGTAAAGCAGTTGAGTGTCTGCATCCGCAATCGTCATATTCTGCTCTTCCACAAATCCGTCGCTGGCACTTCTAAAATCCAGTTTCCAAACATCATCCAGGTAAGCGTTATAATTCATACTGATTGTACCTAAGTTCCATATTCGCTCGTTAGATGCAACATCTGTGTTGATACCATTTCCAGCGACCGCACTGATGATAAACCCTGTCAAGCATACCAGCATAATCGCCATACTCACAATACCGCCAATCATAAATTTTAAGTGATGCGTTCCTTGTTTTGCCATAATACTATTATCCTCCTTTTCGACATGTGTTCCACATTCTTCACAATATTTTGCTTTTACTGAAATTTGCCGTCCGCAAGCCGGACATATTGTTTTGATTTCTGAACGGCGCAGAAAATAAATCAGCATTCCAATAAAAGGTGTGGCTGCAAAAACTACAACCGCCCATAGAACCGGGTCCTCGCCTCGCCTTTTACAATCCTGATATACCCATGCTGCAAAAAAAGCAGAGGTAGCAAGTGCAAAAAGGATAAAGCAAAGAAGCAGCAGGGGAAGCAGCAGGGAAAGACCGCTGAAACCATCGCTTTTCAGAAAATATAGACCAAACCGTAAAAATATTATCAATAAGACAACCAGGATACCAATATAAAGTGGAAGTCTGTTCTTTTTTGCATGATTCATGCCAATACACCTCTTTTCTCAATGCGGATTGCAATGTCCTCTTTTATGTTTGCTCTTTTTACGCCCACTATGGTAAGCAATATACCAGCCACACCGACATAACAGCAGATACCAGCGGCAAAGTAAGATAAATAAATATTTTCAATCATTATTAAAGCAAATAGAGCCAACAAGAAAAAAGTTATCAAATTCATAACCATCGGCAAATACCAAAGTGATAATTTATGCGCGGCAGGTTGTTTTCGCAAGACAGCTTCTTGTTGATACAAAGCTGCTTTGAGTTGATTATTCAGCTCTGAGGCTGGAACAGCAGTCATTTTCATAGAAGTGCGGATAACTTTTTCTATTTCCATGTCAGAACGATTATCTCTCATAACCAGCATCCTCCAATCTCTTTTTAATTAACTTTCTTCCCTTAAACAATCGACTTTTCACGGTACCAGGCGGTTTCTTTATAATAGCCGCTATCTGCTCTATGGGACAATCAGAAAGATAAAATAATATCAGTGGTACCTGAAATTTTTCCGGGAGAGTTTGAATAATTTGATGGACTTCCGTCATCAATTCTTTTTGAAGATAACCTTCTTCAATACTTTCTTCTGAATGCAGCACCGTTTCTGTTCCATCATCAAAATTGCTGCAAGGAGCAATCGTATTCCGGCGTGCTTGTTTTCTTCTGTCGCTTTTCCAGAGATTATGAGCCAGAGAGAAAAACAGCGCTTTCGGGTTTTTCTCCCAGTCAAGCGTCCATTCTGTTTCCAACGCTTTTAAAAACGTTTGTTGATATAAATCCTCACCGTCCGCCTTGTCCGCACAGAGTTTTAGGCAAAATCTATATATATCTGTACCGAAATCATCAATACATTTTTCTATTTCTCTTGCGTCCAATGTTTCACCTCCTCTGCCTGTTCACTCTATATTCGCCATGACTTCGTATGAGGTTCATTTTTTTCAGAAAATTTATAATGACATTTTCTATGATCAATTCTTTACACCAACTTCAGAACTTCAATCAACACCTCGGATTGTTTTTCGTTGTTGCTTTTTAACTAAATTCTTTGTGACGATATATTCTTATTGAAACAAAATAAGAGTTGATAAATATCGCCAATGCAACTATCGTAGATACTTTTCCTACAAGTGAATGTTTCATATTCATTTCACCAGTCAACGGAGTTAAAGCGGCAGATACTAAGACCAATAATCCTATCGAAGCAATCCCTGATAAAATCATAATCAACTCGTTTTTCTCTGTACCGATTTTTAGCATAAGCGGATACATAATCCCTGCCGTAGTTGCTGCAAGCGTTAAACCAAACTCATAGCCATAAAGTACAAACTGCATATTTGAGTTATCACTTGTAACATATACGGAAATAGCCGTAATACTTCCCATAACAACACCACACAAAAACAGCATTGCAAATGAAATGTATTTTGCCTTTATTATGTCGTTATATTTTACGGGCAATGTAAGTTCAAATTTGTTCCATTTTGATACTACATCGGCATGAAGCGAAGTTCCTACATTAACTATGAAAATAAATACTTGCATTGCTATAATCATCTGAATAAAGGCACTGCGCTTCACAAAGAAAGCCACAACAGACAAAAATAATGCAATAATAAAAGATATTTTTACATTACTTTACATTGAATAAAAGTTATTGCGGATTAGTCCTTTCATTCGTTTTCTCCTTTCACATAAAGCAGCATAATTTCATCTATTGTAGCAGGAATAGCCATTGCTTTAGGATATTTCTTAGCCGCCTTTTGTCGGTTAGCAACCAATACCTGCCGCTCATAATCCTGCCTGCGATATGTCACAATGTCTTTTTTATCAATAGCGTCAAACTGTGCCGCCCCACATTTGATAATTCCATAGCGTTCTAATAGTTCGTCTTTAGGCTCACAAAAAATTATTTTTCCTGCGTGGATAAAAACGATATAATCAGCAACTTTTTCCAAATCGCTTGTGATGTGAGAAGATACTAAAATAGAATGTTCTTCATCCTGTACGAACTCTAAAAACATATCTAAAATATCATCCCTCACTATCGGGTCAAGACCGCTGGTTGCTTCGTCCAAAATCAGTAACTGAGGATGGTGGGCAAACGCTACCGCAATGGAAAGTTTCATCTTCATCCCTTTTGAAAAAGTTTTAATCTTTTTTGTTGCGGGGATACTTAACTGGTCTAATAGTCTGTTAAAGTAGGATTGTTCCCACGAGGAATAAATATCTCGTAATACTTTGCTTAATTTTACAGGTGTTAATTCCTCTGAAAAGTTACTTCCATCAAAAACAACACCGATTTTGTCTTTCACAGCATAGTCCAAAGTGTCTACATCGTGCCCTAAAATCGTGATTTTTCCACTATCCTTTTTTATAAGACCTAAAACAGAGTTGATGGTTGTACTTTTTCCTGCACCATTTTCCCCAATCAGTCCTACAATGCTTCCAGATGGTATGCTGAAAGAAATGTTATCTAATGTGAAGTGGCTATATTTCTTTGTTAAGCCTGTAATCGTTAATGCTGTATTCATTCTTAATCCTCCTCATACAACAGTGACAAAAGCCCCATCAATTCGTCTAACTTTATTCCGCTTGAGCGAGCAATCTCAATGGCTTCATTGAAATGTTCTTCAATCTTTTTTTGTTGTTCCTCCAAATAAAAATCCTGATTTTGTGCCGATACAAAACAGCCTTTCCCCGCAGTAGTTTCAATAAATCCATCTGCTTGTAATTTATCGTAGGCTTTCTGTACTGTTAAAACACTTATATGAAGTGATTTTGCCATTGAGCGAATAGACGGAATAGCTTCGCCCGATTGCAATTCGCCACTCATTATCAATGCTTTTACTTGGTCTGATATTTGTTCATATATAGGTTTACTTGCGTGGTTGTTAATAAATATTTCCAATCTTTCCCCTCCCGACTTATGCTGTATTACTATTGCAAGTACAGTATATTACGATGTAAGACGGAAGTCAAGAGAAATGTAAAACGACAGAGATTTCTCTGCCGCCTTTGCTTTATGTGTAAATAATTTTCGTATTGACTATTTCTTTTGCCCTTGCCTGACCAATCGAAGCATCATCATTTTAATGCTTTTTAAGTTCTGCCACAGCGAAGCCTTCATTCTTCCATTCCAACTTTCACGGATAAACGGTAAGCTCAGAATAAAGAGTTATCCGGAAAACTTATGTCCTCTGTTGATATAACATGATAATCGATATCCATACCCTTTTCTTTGTATGTAATTTCATGATAAATGGAAATTTGTACGACACTATTATAAATATTTTTCAATAGAAGTTTGCTCAATAACAGTTCTTCCAAGAATTGTTATTGCTTGTTCCGGGCACAAATTCACACATCTGTAACACACCGTGCATTTATCCTTCCCCTTTGCTTTATTGTCTTCTATAATTATATTTTCTGTCGGACACATTTTCACACATTTAGAACAGCCCATGCATTTGTCGGTATCTATCTTTAATTGATTGCTATATTGCCGAGTCCTATGACCAAACCATAATCTCTGTAACAAAAAACCTGCCAAACGCGCAAAAGGTCCTAATCCTTCCTGCGGATATTTGCCATTCTTTATATGGGCAATTGCTTCTGCTATTTTACTATTCGCATTTTTCACAAGCTGAGTATTCTTTTGAAGAGAACGCTTTAATACTTTTTCATCAGCAATACTATCTGGCATTTGCAGATGCAAACCGCCAGTAATTTGGGCGCCATATTGCTCTAATAGACGCCCTAATATCCCTGCACCATCTCCACTAAACAATGCCATTGTAGCAATGATAAAAACATTTTTCTCTTTCCACAGTCCTGAATTACTATGTACAAAATCACTCATAATTTTAGGTACCGTACTATATTGAACGGGATAACTAAATACTATTTCATCATGATAACTTATTTGCTCTATAAGATTCTCATCTTCAATAGAAAACATAACTGAATCATTATATCCTCTTAAGAATATCTCTAATGCATATTTAGAATTACCTGTTCCGCTAAAATATATCCCTATCATAAATCAACCTCAAAGCTTCGATTTTTCCGTCTAATTTCTTTTCCCAAGTATACACGAATTTATAAAATTTTTCAATTCGCCGGACTGTTTTTCTTAGTTGAGCGGCACCTCCACATATTGCAGAAACGACGCCTCTATAAATGAATCTTTGTAGTAGTCAAACTTTTGGGTAACATTTAGTTTCGAAAAATTATCTTGCAGCTCGTACTCCAAATGGGAACAGTCATAATAAAAAACCTTGCCCGCTGAAGTCACATAGGTATAATGAGGTTGTATAGAAGTAATCGATGAAGGGGTTGGCAGGCCCCTTGCCTTTTTCGGTATGTAAAAATTGGATTGCTGGATAAGGGCTGGTGTACTATAATTTGCGTAAGGGGCAGTCGCATTACATGGTGGTGAGCCTCCCTTACTTGGAAAAGATGGGAGGCGGTGTTTATGAGTACATACGAAGTTTTAAGCCTATTGTTTTTTGGCGGTTCGTTTCTCATTGCATTGCCTGCCTATTTGGATAATAGGAACAACAGGCGAAATCAACTGTATTTTTAAAATCCGGCAAATTATTAACCTTATAATTCACATATCAGAAGTACTGGAACCCCCCATAAGTACATTACTCGGAGAAACTGTTGTTGAAACGGAGATTGATAATTTAAAAGCAATTTCCGAAAAATTGGAGGTGATAAACTTGCAACTGGCACAAAGAAAAACTACCAGAAGAAAATTTCTGCAGTGGCTGCTTATTTCGTTGTGTGCGGCTATAGTAATAATTTCTGCGATTTTAATACTAATCAATAGTCCTTACTTGGGTTGGGATTATAGTAGTCCTGAAACTGCCGTTCTTGGAGTAGCGTTCCATTCATTAGAATGGCTGTTTGTCAGTCAGGAAGCTATTACAAGAGGTGCAGACGTTACCGCCGTTGTCCGTGGCGAAAACCAATCCACAGCAAAAAAAGTCATTCAGAAAGACCTGTTTGTCATGGACGGGGCAGACTTCCCGGAAATATTCAAGCCGCTTGCTTCTAACATGGGCAAGGCACTTGACGAACTCCGAACCAGAACCGATGTAAAATGGACGTATATCAGCCCCGCCGGAGATTTTCAGGCAGACGGAGCAAAGACCGGGAAATACATTTTGGGCGGCGAAGAACTGACCTTAAACTCTAAGGGAGAAAGCGTAATCAGCTATGCCGACTATGCGGTTGCTATGGTTGATGAAGCGTTAAACGGAAATCATGTTCAGCAGAGAATTTCCGTTGTAGCAGAATAAACATTTCAATCAGGAGGACGCTATGACACAGACAGAAAGGCTTACTTTTCTGATAAACTATCTTCAAAGTGAAAATAACGAATTAAAATCAATAGATA